>JANOKO010000144.1:0-1294 GCA_031419335.1 Planctomycetota bacterium | reverse complement strand
GACATCACGCTGCCGCTGTTGTGGGCGGGTTTGCTGTTTAATCTGGGCAGCGCCTTCGTCGATTTACCTTCGGCGGTGATTGGCGCATTGTCGAGGACGAGCAATTTGAGTTTGGTCAGTCCTTCGAGTTGCTCCAAACCGGTGCCGGTCACTTGCGTGTTATTGAGGATGAGAGAATTGAGGAGGGTCAGTCCCTGGAGATGCTCCAAGCCGGAATCAGTGACTTGCGTCTTGTTGAGGTGGAGATATTGGGGATGGTTGAGTTAACCAAATTCCGAAAGCAGATCCGAGGGAAGAGATGGCTTCAACTGATCGACCCGGTGAATGCGGTCGAGGTACGGCAGGCGGTCCTGGACAGATTGCGGAATCCCATCCGGCCCAGCGTACTGAAGCCGTACGCCTCCCCCGTGGAGTTCAATCTCCCAAGCAATCCGCCGCTCCCGCAGGTACGTGGCATAGTCACTCACGGCAACGTAGGCCGCTGCCGCCAACACCGCAGCAATCACGATCCGCACAAAATGCCGTCTCATGAACTGCCATGCCATCACCGGTTTGCGGGGCGTCTCGTCCATCGTTACGTCCCCTTCCTTTTCGTCGGTCGCGGGATCCCGAGCTTCTCAGCAATTAATTCAAACCCGGCTTCATTCTTGAAGGGAGCAATCTCGACTTCCAGAGGCTTCAGCCTCACCTTTTGCCAACTCGACAATGCGTTGTGATGCTGGCGAACGAACTCGGGGGTGAGAGTAAAGAACTCCGGTTCACGCATTCCAGTCGAGCCGTCGTTCTTGTTGTAGAACTTGCCGATGTTGAGGAACGCCACCACAAGGAAGTCGAAGGCATCCAGACTCGTTTCCTTCACTGGAAACCCTCGGTCGCAGTCGGTCGCGTATCGGCTCTTGACTTGAACACGGACCTGTGAAACCTCACCCGGTCCGAGTTGATGTCGCGGGTTGGGATGAATGCAAATGAGGTCGTAGCCTTCATGGTTCTGTGGTGCCTTGTACGTCAGCACATTGCGGCGCATCAGATGCCCCATTACCAAGAACTCGGCACCAGCAGAAACTATCGGGAGTCGCAGCGGAGTTTGCTCGCTCATCACTTCCCCTTCGTCTTGGCCATGCGTTTGCGAGCCGCGACGATGACTCGGTCAATCTTCGCGATGGTTCCCGGTGTTGCGGAGTTCTTGCCGGACTCCAGACGCGAAACGGTTTCCTGCCGGATGCCCGCCAGTTCGGCCAGCCGTTCCTGACTCAGACCGACCGACTTGCGATCACGAATGAGATTCCGAGCCAGC
>JANOKO010000143.1:0-1919 GCA_031419335.1 Planctomycetota bacterium | reverse complement strand
GACCGCATCTGCGAGTGGTCGCCCAAGAAATGCAGATGGCTGAAGGGGAAGTGGAGTTGGCGATCTCAACGCTTCAGAAATTCGCTGAGGACTACTGCCGGCTCGAACGCATCCTCCAGGTTCCATTGCAACTGAACTATCCGCCGGAAGTCAGGCTGGGTACGGGGCCGCATGTCGATGTCATCGGCTTAGCAGAGGATGAAGCGATCAAGGAACGGAGTCGACTGGGACTGGGTGATCAACCGGTGATTCATCTCCGGAGTCTGTTGGAGGTCGAAGTCGGGCTGCGGATTATTTATGAAGATCTGCCCTCCCGGATCGCGGGGATGTTTGCGTTCTCGCGGGATTTCGGAGGGGTGATTGCCGTGAATCGTAAGCATCCGGCAGAACGTCGTCGGGCGACGCTATTGCATGAGTATGGCCACCTGCTGACGGATCGCTTTAAGCCCGGTATTGACTACTTGGGGGCAGCGGGGCGTAAGCCCGCGAATGAGCGATTTGCCGAGGCATTCTCGATGGGATTTCTGATGCCAGCCACTTCGGTTCGGCGTCGCTTCAATCAGATTGTGAATGACCGGGGGGATTTTCAGATTGCGGACCTCTGTCGTCTGGCTCACTTCTTCTTTGTCTCGGTGGAAGCGATGACGATTCGCCTGGAGAGCTTGTCGCTGATTCCGAAAGGTGTGCGAGAGTATCTGAAGGAATCACGATTTGAAGTCCGCCGTGCCTCGGAGATGCTCGCTCTTCAGCAACACCCTGTCACTGACCAGCGATATCCGGATCGGTATCTCTTTCTGGCAGTGCATGCCTTCGATCGTGGGGAGATCAGCGAAGGAGAATTGGCGGCCTTGCTGCGGTGCGACCGCGTGACCGCCCGAGAAATCGTCGAGAAACATCTCACGACCAATGATGATGTGTCGGAGGATGGCCTGGCGAGCCCCATGCGATTTGAGTCTAAGTCGCAGGCTTCCCTACTGACGATGACGAAGTAGAACGGAGTCCGGATGTCCGATCAGATTGTGGATGCCTGCTGCCTGATCAATCTCTACGCGGCGGGTCAATTTGAGGCACTCATCGCGGGTTGCGGAGGGACGTTCCATGTTTCGGACGCGGTGCGAGCCGAAGCCACCCTGTTCCGACAGCCTGATCCCGATAATCCGTCAATGCTTGTGTCAGCTCCGATTGACCTCTCGCGGGCCATCTCGGGAGGGATCGTTCAGATTTGTCAAATTCAGGGCAATGAGGAGTTGTTGCTGTTTGTGAAGTATGCGTCTCAGATTGATGATGGCGAGGCCAGCTGTCTGGCGATTGCCAAGTCGCGAGGCTGGATCGTCGCGACGGATGACCGCAAGGCGATTCGGCTGGCGACCGACTCCGGGATCGGAGTGGTGACGACTCCGGAACTGGTGCAGCGCTGGGCGAATACGACCCAGCCCTCGGCGAGTGAGGTCGTGCAGGTCATTCGAAACATCGAACGCTTCGCGAGGTTCCGTCCTCGGGTGGGGAGTCCGCTCTTTGACTGGTGGACTGGGGTCGTCGATTCCTAACCGTGGCCCCATGACACGGCTGTAGACGCACTTGATGTTCGTTCCAGACAGCCATTCAAACGAAACTGCCCCGCTCAATCGAGCAGGGCAGCGTCGAGTTCAATTCACGTCACAAGATTTCAGCTGCAACCCATCGACTGCCCGCAGTTGTGGCAGAGGTAGCAGTTGCCGTTTCTGACCGTGATGGCTGCGCGGGGTGGCACCGGTTGAGTCGCTTTGGACTCTACCGGTGTGCGAAGGCACAAGAGGGCCGGGCAGGTTGTTCTCGATCCCCAGAGGAGATTGAGCCACAGATCAACGCGGATGAACACAGATCAGAGGGGCGGCGACTCTCCTCTCTGGAGCCTGTTCTGATCTGCGTTCATCCGTGTT
>JANOKO010000142.1:0-1097 GCA_031419335.1 Planctomycetota bacterium | reverse complement strand
CTTCGTCGCGGCAGCGGAAGGTGTTCTAGCAGCGTGCATCAGAAAAGTAGGCAGCAATTCACCATAGAGTCACGGAGTCACGGAGAAGCATGTGGCTGGGAGGGTCTCTCTGACTGCTTTTGAGAACGAGAAGGCCAACTGTCATGGATCGACAGGATACAGCCCGGCCAAAGTCGTGTGATTCCTATTGTTGTTCCGGGCACCACCAGCCACTCCGATCATCTGGTTTTCTCCGTCCCTCCGTGGTGAAATACTACTTCGACCGACTTTCTTGATGCACACACTGTTCTAGCAGCGTGCATCGATACGCCATCGGGATGCGGAGCCAAGGGCGACTCTGAGGGCACTCATTTCCCCAGGGGGAACCGTGATTGCAGCCCAGGTGGCGGATACCGAGCAGTGGCAGGCCACGCATCAAGTGGTTCTAATCTGTAGGGAATCAAAGCCGCGCAGCTCGGTAAGAGTGACCCCTCCCGTGGCTGTGCTGCTCCCTGATGAATTCTCCGTACCCCCAAGAGGTCTCTCCCATGAACCGTCTGGTTTCGTTGTCACTCTGTGCCTGTGCTTGTCTCTGTGCCCCTCTCATCGCTGAGGATGCCCGCGTTGTGACAAAAGCCTTCATCGACGGCACCGAGCCCGGCTGGGTGACACTTCGCGAGGGAGACTTCGACCTCATCAACACCGATCCGGGGACGTTTACCTGGAAGGAGGACGCTGTCCATTGCACTGGCACACCTGTCGGCGTGACCCGCTCGAAAAAGAAGTTCACGAACTTTGAGCTCGTCGCGACATGGCGACACAACAAGTCGGGCGGCAACTCGGGGATTTTCCTGTGGGCACCGGACCAGGCATTCGAGAACCTCAAGCCCAACCAACTTCCACCTGGAGGGATCGAGGTCCAGATTCTCGACCACGGCTACGCAGAGCAGTACGAAAAGTCCCAAGGCAAGAAGTCCGACTGGTTCACCACCAATGGCGACGTATTCCCCGTCGGCTCCTCAAAGATGGTCCCCTTCGAACCGAAGGCTCCCGGCAACAGCCAGCGCAGCTTCCCCCGCAAAGATTTGAGCCTGGGGATCGGGAAATGGAACCACTAC
>JANOKO010000141.1:0-2041 GCA_031419335.1 Planctomycetota bacterium | reverse complement strand
CCCTCTGAACGGCGGCAGTTGGGACACGCACAACCAGCACTCGAAGGCGATGAAAGATTACCTAATGCCTTCCGTCGATCAGTCGTTCTCAGCCCTGATGGAAGACTTGGGGCAGCGGGGTCTGCTGGAGGATACGCTGGTTCTGTGGATGGGTGAGTTCGGTCGGACGCCGCGTTTCAATGGCAACGGCGGACGCGACCACTGGGGCCGCTGCTTCTCGATCGCGATGGCTGGAGGCGGCATCGTCGGAGGCCAGGTCTACGGCCAATCCGACCCCGACGCAGCGTACCCGGCCTCGAACGCGGTCCGGCCGCACGACCTCACAGCCACGATGTTCCACCTGCTCGGTATCCCGCCAGAGATGGAATTGACCGACCCGTTGAAGCGCCCCGTGCCGGTCAGCCGAGGCCGGGTGATTGAGGAGATTCTGTAACCAATGGGACTTATGAAGTGGCACTCCGGTCAGATATCGAATGCGGCCAATTGGCGTCGCGCAAATTGAAAGAGGCCGAATGGGCAAGCAATCCAGTTACGACCGCGTTGCGGACGAATTTGTCCAGCGAATCTTTCTTGAGTTGGCGGACAAGCCGCGTCGTCGACGAAGCAACAACAACCAGGGGATCAGCGCGGCCAGCAGCGTCCAAAGTTTGCGTTGATATCGCTCATGCATCGGAACCTGCCAGACCCATAACCGATCGCCTGCCTCGGCGAGCCAGCGGCCATCGGCAGCGAGCTTCAGGGGGATATTAAAGCCTTGGTTCCCCTCCACAACGACGATGCCCCGGCCGAGTGGTTCGCCCGTGGTGGGCGAGATCGGCTGCCAGCGGTAGTGGCACTCGACCAGCCTTCTCGCTCGAGGATTGCGAAGGAGTTTGAGGGTGAACCAGTCCAGGATCTGCAAGGCCATACGCGGTTGATGGTTGTCAATCAACCGCTCGACTTTCTTCATTTCGGTCGAGATCGGCTGGCAGCAGAACTTGAGTTTCTTGCCACTGCCGCAAGGGCATTCTAGGGATCCATGGTCATGCGCGACTCCTTCACCGCACAGATGGCGTACTGATGAGCAGTCAGAGTCGCAGTAGCCATCGCGTTTCTGGCATGGTGAAGCTGCGGAATTTAGCGGATTGGGAGATGAGGGACAGCGTAAACCCATCCCGCAAAGAGGATTGGAATGGGCGAGTGGAGAACTCCTGGCGAGTTCCCCGAAGCTGACCGTGCCTCCGAATGAGAGTTGCGGATTCAGCGATCACCAGGAGCTGCCTCCGATTCTCAAGATTGCCGGATGTTGACGAAACGCCACGTCCCGTCAAACCGAGATCGGTTCTCCAATCCTCATGAACTCCCGAGGAGATATCCGCTCCCTCTGCATGAGGAGAAAGCATACTTCGGAGTGCTGTCCTTCCGCGTGTTGATGTGCCAAGGTCACTGCTGCCTCCCTCATGATCCAAACTGCTCCGCTCGAATCTTTTCAGGGACGCCCGGCGATCCGCCGTGGCCCGTGGCCCTGTTCCATTCTGGGAACCGGCATGGCCCTGCCGCCGCGGGTCGTCGACAACCAGACATTGATTCGCGATTTGAACCTGGATACGACCGCAGACTGGATTTCCACCCGGACCGGGATTCAGGAGCGCCGCTTCTTGGACGATGGTGACGATCTAGTGGAACTGGCCAGCGAGGCCGCGCTGCAGGCCCTGGAGTCCTCGCAGACGACGCCGGATGAAATCACACTGATTGTCGTGGCCACCTCGACGAATCCGAATCTCATGCCCTCGGTGGCCGCACTCGTCCAGGCCTCACTGCTCGCCGAGAACGCAGTGGCCTTCGATATCAACGTGGCCTGCTCGGGCTTCGTACATGCCTTCGATGTTGCGTTTCGCTGGTTGCAGACCTCGGGAGGCAAAGCCCTCGTAATTGGTGCCGATCAAGGCTCGCGGCTGTTCAGCCCCACCGATCGGACGACCGCCATATTCTTTGGAGATGCGGCAGCGGCCGTCGTCATCGGGGCCGACGGGCCGGGCCAAGTGCTGGCCTCCGCGCTGCA
>JANOKO010000140.1:0-5663 GCA_031419335.1 Planctomycetota bacterium | reverse complement strand
CGAAACCTCTGTGTCAAAACGAGTTGAATGACTACCGCGCCAGTTGAATTGGCAGCATCCGTTGCACAACAAGCAGGTCCGTTCCCAACTGAGGATTGAAGGTTCGTTCCCCGATGAAACCCATCGATTGACCCACCACACGATCCAAACTCGAGGCTCGGTCGACCTGCAACACAGCCAACAATTTCCCCTCCGGAGACACCAGGCCATATCGACCATTGGGCAGCCGCTGAACAATCCCCGCACCATTCAGTTGAGGTGTGACCGAAGCAGGCTGCGACGGGGTACTCTGGACTGGATAACTGGGTGTTATTGCGATTGGCGCGGGTCCGGCGGTAGCCACTTGGACTGGAGTCGGTAACAAACTCGGGTCTCCCAGGTTGACCTCCAGCACCAATTCGACTGGCGTCGGCTGCCCCTGAGTGGCCAGTTGCAGATCTCGCTGGGTCGTCTCGGCGGACAGTCGCGTGAAGCTGCGGTACTCCGCGTGCAACTTCCTCCGCGATTCCAGTGCGGCCAATCGCCGCTGGATTTGCGAGGCCAATTGCGGGGATGAGGTCGCCAATCCTTCATAGGATCTCGCCAACTCTTCCAGATCCCACTCTGTCGGGTCGAGTTCGATCATGTCGGTATAGTGTCGATCGATCTCACGGAGGGCTGCGCGCGCGTCATTGGACTCTGCCGTGGCGGGTGTGCTGACCTCGCGATCGATCAGTTGCAGAGGGCTCGATGCGGTCTCCTCCCATGCCGCTTCTGCCTCCTCTGCGACGGCTAAGGGGTTGGAGTACGGGTCGTTCAGGGCTTCGCGACGTTGAGATTCATTGCGTGGAACGACAAAGTCCCCTTTCACCCAGCGGAATTCCCGTGGGGGTGGAACGATCTTGTAGACCCGAGTCGACCCCGTGGAGGTCTGGAACAGATCTTCACTCAGGATTTGGACCGTATCTCCCGATTGCAGGACACGCTGACGAACCGCATGGTCTGGGCTCAACTCGCTTCCGACCCACACGGGTGCCCCGTCCACATTCCCTACTGGGAGCGTCACGGTTCCAGTCCCCGGCGCGTCGACCTGGACAGACTCGGCGGCGATCCAACTGAAACTCCCTTCAGGAGGGCTAACCATGTACCAACCCCCGGGATCATGCCGATGAACCGTGAGGACAGC
Source organism: Planctomycetota bacterium (assembly GCA_031419335.1). Classification (GTDB taxonomy): domain Bacteria; phylum Planctomycetota; class Planctomycetia; order Planctomycetales; family Planctomycetaceae; genus TH-plancto1. The sequence goes on along the minus strand of JANOKO010000140.1, from coordinate 4,498 downwards.
CCCTTTTTCCAACCTTGAGGTCGCGTAGTAGTTCTTCCCCTGACCACAACGGACCGTGACATTCTCGGCCCGGACAACCGCCTCGTAAGGGAATTTCCGACTCTCAGCTTGCACTGACGCGGTGAGAGAACAGCAGAATGCCAATGCAACCACTAGACGCTGCATGGTCGTCTCCGAAGATGAGGATGGAGGTTGTGTGATGGAGGCCAGCCGGATGGCGATTCACGGGTACGAGAAGACGACCCGTGGGTGAGGGGTGCATTCATAACTCATCGTTGTCAGTGACTCAAGATCGATCTCTCGGGAATACCTGGAGACCTGGAGCTGGCGGAACGAGGTTTGAACCTCTCCCCGTGAGCCACTGGCGCAGGCCTCTCCGGAGTCCGAGTGGTCCTTTTCGGACAGCCAGTTCTCCTTCCGCCAGGCCATCGGGCAGACGACTCTGGACTGGGGGGGCAGGCTTCCCACTTGGCCACTCACGGTCAATATCTCAAATCATCCACACGTCCCGCCAGCACAACATCCGCTGTCTTGTCCCGGCCAGAGATCGAGCGAGACCTCTGTGCATCCGTTGGCAGCCAGTTCCGGCTTTCCAGTAAGCCACTCCAGTTGTGTCTGGTAGGGAGGCAATGCCAGTTGGGCGCGTTGGTTGTCGGTCAAGTGAGTTCGCTCGCCGCGCTGCAACTCTGTTCCGGAATCGTCGATGACCGCCGCCCAGGGGCCGCGGTAGATCACCTCGTGCGTGTTGTCGTCATCAACCACGGCGAATGGCTTCCAGGCTCGAAGGGTCAGGCTGCGAAACTCGATGCCATCGATGACCTGCCAAGGTTCGGCTTGCCGAGCGAGGACTTCGATTCCCACGAAACCCGCCTCTTCAAAGGCCCGTCCGAAGAGATCCTCGCGGAACGCCCCACTGACGCAGCCGCTCCACAAATGAGCATCACGCTGCAGGGCTTCCGGCACGTCGACACTCGACACGATGTCGCTGATGACGGCTCGACCGCCAGGCTTTAAGACGCGGAACACTTCATCGAACAGTTGATCCCGATCCGATTGCTGGACAAGATTGAGGACGCAGTTCGAGACGACGACATCGACCGATTCGGAAGCGACAAGCGGGGTCTGGGACCGCAGCCGATCGAGTTTGGGTTCAGCGGCAAGCCAGTCGAGTGATGTGCGGATCGGCTCCGACTCGAACAGTTGATCCAGCCGATCGAGGTCCAACCGCAGATCCTGAATCCGTCCGCGTCGAAACTCCACGTTCGAGTAGCCGAGTGATTCCACAATCGCGGGTTGGTGCTGGCGGGCGAGTTGCAGCATTGGTTCATTGAAGTCGACCCCGATCACGCGACCCGTGGGGCCGACGATCTGGGCCGCGATGTAGCAAATCTTTCCGCCGCCGGAGCCGAGGTCCAGGACCGTGTCCCCCGACCTCACATGTTGAGAGGGGTCGCCGCAGCCGTAATCCTTTTCCAAGATCTCCTGAGGGATAATCTCCAGGAAACGCGGGTCGTAGCTAACCGGGCAGCAGAGGGCGGCCTCGCGCACTTCGGCAGCGGCGGCGTAGCGATCACGGACGGTCGATTCAAGTGCGGGCATAGGGAAGCTGAGGGTTTGAGGGCTGGAGAAACCTGGGGTGAGAGTTGCCTGACTCGACACGCGAGTCCCGGTCGCCCGAACTGTAACACGTGCGGGTCGCCAATAGACAATTCCGACTCGAATTGCAGGCACGTTTCTCGATTCGCCGCGTCTCATCTATCAGGAGCCACGAAACGGGACGGTGCGTCACCTCAGTTCAGTGGTTCACTGTGGGTCAACAGACTGCTATATTTCCGGCTGGCGTTTAGCAAGGACGTTGATCGCCCACTTCTCCGGAAATTCTCCCACTCGACACGATGTCTCCGAGAAAGCACCATCATGGAGTTTCGCAACTGCCCGTCCTGCAAGGCGTCGGTCTTGGAGGACGATGTGGCGGACTGCCCGTTCTGCGGCGCGTCAATGTCCGGGAAACCGAGCGCGAAGCCGACCCCAAAATCCACCGCTGGCCCGGCACCGTCGACAGCTCCTGGAGCCGCGAAGCCTGCGACTCCCGTCGGGAAAGGAGTCACCGCTCCCAGGGCGATTCCGGACAAGTCCCCTCCCACCGGCTCGACTCGCCCCCGGCCCCCGCGCGATCCGGAACCCGAGCCGCCCGCTGCCGATGCGGATCCCTTTGAGGTCGACCCGCTCGCCCACAAGCAAGCGACTCAGGTCAGCGTCAAGCAAGCCAAAGGCCGCACCATTGAGGTCAAGTGCCCGATGTGCGAAACGGTCGGCTTCATTGCCCCTTCCCAAGCGGGCAAAGATGTGAAGTGCTGCAACCCCTCGTGCAAGCTGCCCATTTTTAAGTCACCCAAGTTGCCCGAAGCCGTGCAGGTCGAGCCAGAGAAGGCGCGGGGACTGTCCATCACGATGCTGTCGCTGATCGCCATCGCGGTCGTCGCTCTCGGGGCGGGCGGGGTCTATTACTTTGTCTTGAAGGAAGAACCGAAGCCCATCGGGCCGATCGAAGCTGTCCCGGTCATTCCCGATAATACCATCAAGAATGGCGAGCATCGGAGTAATGAAATTGTCGAAGTGAAGCAGAAAGAAATCACGACCGTTGAGGAGATTCGCCAGCTCTCCCTGGATGAGATCCTCAAAGTCGCTGGGGCAAGCAGCATCCGCAGTCGTCCGGCGGGACGACAGTCTGCCGCAGAGGCTCTCTTAACGGTGTCCAACTTGGAGGGTGCGATAGAGCAAATCGCGAAGATCAAGGCCCTCGGTGCCTCCAGCAGTTACTACTCGGTGGAGCCACTCGCAATTCTAGCACAGAAGCAACTCGATGCGGGGGACATGACCGGAGCGGAAACCTCGCTCAATGAGGCCGTGAGTCTGTCCAGTAAACTGCCTGACGTGGGCCGTTCACCGCTCGACGCCATAGCCGTTTTGGCTGCGACATTGGTGCGCTTGGAAAGATCCGCGGAAGCCGTCCAACTGCTGGGGCGCTATGCTCAGAAAGACCATGAATTCCGGCCCACGTTGTCACTCTATTGGCGCTCCAGCCTCGATCGCGGGACATTCGATTTTGGGAAAGAGTCGACGCTCAGCCACCTGGATCTGTGTGGTAAGCCGCTGTGGGTGTCGACTGCTGTTCATCTCTGCCGCTCGGGGCAGTGGGATCAGGCAGTGGCCTGGTCGAAGTCGGCTCCGGATGCCATCACGCAGGATGCCTCACTGGCTGCATGCGCCGGAATGTTAGCCTCGCGACAGTTACGAAAACCCGATCCCGCACTCGCAGCCCAGCTCAACGCGTTCATCGACTCCGCCGGATTGGTGGCCCGAGTTCGCATGAAAGTCGCCGCAGCGGAGGTTCGGTTCCTCTCCGGGGACAAGGGGATCACTGCCGCCACGGCGACAGAGATTGAACAGTTGTTGGCAGCCACGCCGATCCCGCCCGCTGCAACTGTGCCTGATCTGAAGGCGATCTACGACAGTAAAGGCGTGCCCTTCGCATCCTTGCCCAATCCGGCACCGGGGACATCGTTGGCGCTGGCGTTCGCTGACATCGCCGACTTGCAAATGAAGCTCGGCGACACAGCCGCGGGTTGGGCCACCCAGGCCAAGGCGATGGAAGTCCTGCGCTCCGTATCGCCCAGTCCAGCCCTCGCGCAGCAACTGGTCGATCAATGCGCCCACAATGGAGAGGCCGTCAAAAATCAACTCGACACTTCACTCAAGCTGGGAAATGACGGGGCCAAGAAGTTGCGAGCCCTCAGCCAGTACCGGGTGCAGTGCGAAGTCATCCAACAGATCGCGAATGATCGGTTCGTCATTCAGCAAACTCTGCTGCGTCGATCGATGCGCTACGGCTTGCTTCAGGAGGTCTGGCAGTTCGCCCAGCAGCAGGAGCAGTTGGAACTGAACCAGAGAGAACCCTATCGCTCACAGACCACGTTGTTGACGGATCTGTATTACTCCGCCCGCTCGGTCGGGAATGTGCCATTGGCGACACAATTCTATAACGAGTACTCGGAAGAGGAGAAGAAGACCGTGAAGAAGCATGCGGCGACGATGGGAACCCTGGAAGCGGCCGAGTCCATCGCTCGCACGGGCGACTTGCGGAAAGCCGCAGAGATGTTGAAACCGCTGTATGTCGGGACCACGATGGATCGACATCTCATCGATCGCCATGTTTTGGGAATCGTGAGCGAACAGTCAGCCCTGTCGATGTCTAAAAGTTACTCCTACATTCAGCGATTGGCCGATCCGACGATCAAGGAGGACTCGCTCCGACTCTTGGCCGGTTTGTCGATCCGAGGGGGCCAAGGGCCCGAACTCCTCAGGTTGGTCGAATTGGATCGAGATGACACATCCAGCGACCGCATCGCCATGTATCTAGGCTACCTTGAGGGGATTGAGTCGCTGGCGGCAAAATCGCAGTGAGTCGGCGCAGAGGCCGACTGACCGCCGCCCATGG
>JANOKO010000139.1:0-5676 GCA_031419335.1 Planctomycetota bacterium | reverse complement strand
TGAAGAACTTCATCGCTTCAATCAGGCACACGACCGAGTCATTCTTGACCCGATCCCCGACCTTCACAAAGGCTGGTTCGCCCGGCTGGGGCGACGAATAATAGCTGCCCACCATCGGGCTCTTGACCTGCAACAACCCCTCGTCGCCACTCTTGGCGGCGACGACCGGAGCCGCCCCCACCGCAGCGGGAGCCGAAGCATGGACCATCGGCGGTGGAGTAAAATGCCCGCCCAGCGGCATGGCATGCACCACTTCCTGCGGACCACGCTTGAGCTTCCATTGCTGGTCACCCCGGCGCAATTGCACCTCGCGCAAGTCGTGCTTTTCCATCATTTCCACAAGCTGTTGCAGCTTGTCGAGATCAAACGAATCTCCACCGGCGGAGTGAGGGTCCGTCATGGATGTTTATCCTTGTGGCCATGAATGGCCGTGTCAGAACTGACACGACACTGAATCGAACGGGGACCATTCCCTCAGTCGATTAGAGAAGCTGCTGATCTCAGTGCGCACCGAGACCGCAATTGACAGGAGCAGGAGTTTAGCGAAAACGGGGGGGACACTGCGAGTGAAGTCGGAATTACGTGCAGAATATGTGAACTCTTGTTCACTTTTTCCGGCCTGCCGTTCAGTCCTCAAGGATATCGATGTCATCCAGTTCGATGACCTCTTCCGGCTTCGCACGTTTCGGCTTACCGAGTTTCTTTTTGCGTTGAGTCTCTTCCACGGAAAAGTCCATTTCCTCATCCGGGATCGCGACGGGCAAGTCCTGGCTCAGAAACTTAGGGTCGACCCGGCGCGGCGGTTTTCCCGTTGGCATTTTTGCAGCCCCCGGCTTCGGCGCTGAGGCCGCTCCCCGTTTGGGGATCGGCGGCGGGGCCATTTTCTTTTCGTGTGTCCTGAGTTCAAGACGAAAGCCGACATCACCAATATGCACGACTTCTCCCTCTGAGACACGGCATTCTTTAGCAACGGGCTTTTCGTTGACCCGCACTCCGTTCATGCTGCCTAAATCACGGATCACAAAGTGATCGTCGATTTGGGCAATGCAGCAGTGTTTCCGGGAGACTTTGCGGCTGTTGAGCAGCACAATATCGCATTCGGGCTGGCGTCCGAAGAACAGGATCGGCTTGTCGAGCGGGATCGCGGGACCGCCCGCCAGCGGGACGAGGTGCATCAGCATGACCGCCCCTTTCATTCACACAGAGATGGACAGTGCGGGAGTCGACCCGGGCACTCCGGGAACTTGATGGTATCAGCCACTCAGGCCACTGAACATGCCGAATTCTATGCGGGAGGCGGAACCCACACCTGTGATCTTCCAGCGTTCTGACTCCGGCGAATAGACCACTTCCCCAGAGTGGGTATGATCCGGTCTCCTCGCAGGAACATCCGTACCCGGTTGAATCGCTCCATGCCTCGTTTTCGCATTGCCGTCGCCACCGCCCCCTTTCGCCTGCCCCTCAAACAGGCCATCAGCACAGCTGCGCTCATCGGAGCGGAGGGCATCCAGTTCGATCTGGCTCGCGAGGTCACGGCCACTGAGTTCGGTGCGACGGCGCTGAAGCAGCTCGTGCATTATGTCGAGGAGCGAAATCTCAAAGTGGCCACGGCGACGTACTCCCTCACTCGCCCGCTGTACGATTTCGAGGCCATCGATACCCGGGTCCACGATCTGACCGAGGCCATGCAACTCGCCGCCCGTCTCAAGCTCCGCCAATTGACGATCCGCGTCGGTCGCATCCCAGATGACGCCACGTCAGAGGAGCATGTCCGCATGGTCGATATCCTCCGCGATCTGGCCCGGCTGGGGAATCGCATTGGCGTCGTGCCGTGCCTGACCCCTAGCGAGGATGCGTCTCAGACAATGATTGCTGTCTGCCAATCAGTGACGGATGGATTGCTGGCGATCGACTACGACCCGGCAGGCACTGTGATGGCCCGCCGCGACCCCGTGGCCACACTTCGCGAACTCCATGAACACGTCCAGCACGTCCAGTTCCGCGATGGCCGCCAAGACGTGGACGGAGTCGGCGTCGAAGTCTCCCTCGGCCGAGGACAGGTCAAATGGGACGAGACACTCGCCCTGCTCGACGAAATGCGATTCTCCCTCTGGGGCACCGTCCGCCGCACCACCGGTGACGACCGCGTCGGCGATTGCCAGCGCGCGATTCAGTATGTCCAGCGTGTCTGCATGGGCCTGTAAGGTGCTGTCGTCTTGCAGCTGACGAACACTATGACTCCTGAACTCCAAGTTGACGACAAATCGCCCGCGCCGTGTCGTCATCCACTTCACGTGACTCGATATGGTCGATTGACGGTTGTTCGCGGAGTTCTGCCATACAGAGGAATTGGTCTAAATGAACATCCCGATTTGAACAGAAGGAAACGAAGGTAACGAAGGGATCAATCCAAAGGCTCTTCGTTTCCTTTGTGACCTTCTGTTCCAAATCAAACCGGAAGTTGTTTTGGACCATGTCCTGAGTGAGTCCGGCCCTCCCGAAGCAACTCACAATCGTGCTGGCGGAGGTGCCGGACCAAGTTCTGACGCTTCATACCACCACGCCCGCAGGAACTTCCCGTACCTCACTGCTGGCACCGAGGTGCAAGTAGATCGGCGCCTCAATATCCATCTCAATATCTGTGGCAGCGGGGTCCGGGATGGGGAGTGGTTGCCCCAACTCCACGGCCGCTTCGGCACTGTCGACCAGCGCCATGGCTAATGCATGACGAGCCTCATCCAGATTGACTCCCCATGTAATCGCTGCGGGGAAGTCGAGTACCTGCGCGTGGACACCTGTGGTGACATACATGTACACCGCCTTGTTCCGCAGCATGGCAATCCTCCGCGAACCAACGCAATCGCATTCTCTCATGCGAAACCTGTCCAATCGCGTAGCGAGAAGAGCTTGGAGGTGTGTGTGTTTTGCCACATCTCCCAGATTCGGAAACTTGCCAGCCAATAATTCGGCCCTCGAACACTGGCATGTCTGCCTTCCAGTCCTTATGCTTTCAAGTCCTTTGCCGGAGCGTCCGGGAAAGCATGTCTCGACGAGATACCGTCAGCGCCGTAGAACCTGTTGCCAGGCAAGAAGTTACGAGATGCCCAACAACGTCAATGCCGAGAAGGCACTCCGTCAGAACATCAAGCGTCGCCTGCGGAACCGCGCAGCGACTTCGACCCTCCGTACCGCGATCAAGAAGGTCCGCGTGGCTCTGGCGGAGACCACTCCAGACGCCCAGGCTCTGGAAACCAACCTTCGCGCCGCCGTCAAGCGGCTCGACCGCGCTGCGGCCAAGGGCTTGATCCATCGCAACGCCGCAGCCCGCACCAAGTCCCGCCTCGTCAAGCAGCAGAAGCAAAAACTCGGCACCGCAGCTCCCGCGGCCCAGTAAACCACTTCTGATTCACCCACAGCCGTCCGAAAGGGCGGCTGTTTGCATTGTTAGGCGGGCGCGGTGGCTTAGGAATTGGCCCCAATAAACATCCCGTTTGAACAGAAGGGAACGAAGGGATCAATCCAAAGGCTCTTCTTTTCCTTCTGTTCCTTCGTTTCCTTCTATTCAAATTCAAATCGGGGAGTTGTCTTGGACTACACCCTTATGCCCCATGGGTACGTCACCTTCTCTGAAGTGCCCGACTCTCTGGGCATTGACGAACGGAGCCGACTCCCCACATGCTGTTCCAGATGCCGCACGAAAACTCGGCGACCGTCAGCCAGCATGCGAACAGAGCCACCTTCGATGAACCCACTCCTGGATCGCCGCACCCTGCTCTCCCACTTCGGCACCGGTCTCGCCGGGATCGCCCTCTCGCATCTGCTTCAACAAGGTCAGCTCACCGCCGACGACCGCGCCCCCATCCGCCCCGACATCGATCCCGCCCAACCGCTCTCCCCGCGTGTACCACACTTCGCCCCAATGGCGAAGAACGTCGTGATGATCTTCTGCACGGGAGCCCTCAGCCACATCGATACGTGGGACTACAAGCCGGAACTCATCAAGCGACACGACACCCCGCTGCCCGGCACCGAGAAGCTGATTACGTTTCAGGGCGAGAACGGCAACCTGATCAAAAGTCCGTGGACTTTCCGACCACGCGGCCAGTGCGGCAAGATGATCAGCGACCTGCTGCCGAATCTTGCCGACCTCGCGGATGACATCTGCTTCATCCACTCCATGACCGCCAAGTCGAACACGCATGGCCCGGCAGAGAACCAGATGAGTACCGGGTTCACGCTGGACGGGTTCCCCGGTATTGGGGCGTGGGTCAACTACGCCCTCGGCAGCGAGTGTCGTGACCTCCCCGCCTTCGTCGCCATCCCCGACCCGCGCGGCGTCCCCCAGGTCGGCTCCAACCACTGGAACTCCGCCTTCCTTCCCGCCACCTTCCAAGGCACTGCCTTCAGCGCTGAACGCCCCATCCCGCACCTCAAACGCCCCGACTCGATCTCCCCCGAGACCGACACCGCCACACGCGATCTCGTCCGGCTACTCAACGATAAGCAACAGGGCACCCACCCCGGTGACCGTCAACTCGCCGCCCGCATCGCCAGCTATGAGATGGCAGCCCGCATGCAGCTCTCGGCCCCCCGCATCGTCGACTTCGCCGACGAAACCCCAGCCACTCACGCGGCCTACGGCACCGATGCCAGCGACAAGACCCAGGCCGGTTTCGCCCGCAATTGTCTCCTCGCCCGGCGACTCATCGAACGCGGCGTACGCTTCGTCCAGCTCTTCAACGGGGCCTATGCGATGGGTGAAGGGGTCGGCAACTGGGACGGCCACAAGACCCTCCAAACCCAGTACAGCATCCACGCCCCCATCCTCGATCGACCCGCAGCTGCGTTGATCCGCGACCTCAAGCAACGCGGGCTATTGGAGGAAACCGTCGTGGCCTTCGTCACCGAATTTGGTCGCATGCCCACCTTCCAAAAAGGAGCCAGCGGCCGCGACCACAATCCCAAAGGCTTCACCGTCTGGCTCGCCGGAGCGGGCATCAAGGGCGGCCACAGCTACGGTTCCACCGACGAATTCGGAGCGAAGGCCGTCGAGAATGTGACCACGATCTACGACCTGCACGCCACCCTCTTACAGCTGCTCGGCCTCAATCACGAACGCCTGAGCTACTACCACAACGGGATTGAGCGCCGTCTGACGGATGTCCACGGACATGTATTGAGCGATGTGTTGTCGTGACTCGTCACCGCTGCCAGTAGCAGAACTCGTAACGGCCTGTTGATTTAATTTCGGTTCATCCGACCTATTTTGGGGGATGACCCATAACCGGGTGGATTTTATGAGGCATGACTCCGGTTTCCCAGACTTACAGGGCGATCGCTCGATCGGCTGCAATACCCCTGCCGGGAGAAGCGGAGGCAGGCTCTGCCGGGAAGCAACCGGCCCAGGATTATCCTGGTCTCCGCTGCTCCCAGGGCGAGCGGCCAGATTTCGTGTACCAAGAGTCTTCCGAGACTTCGGAAGGAGTGTGGTCGCCATTCTACGCAGGGACCATCGCAGCTATCACACTCTTCGCCCCAACGGGGCTCAACTCGAAAGCCCAGGGCCGCAAGCCCTGGGAACGCATGGCCTCTCGCCAATCAAGGCCCAACGGGCCGCCACTCGCTCCCTGCGGACGCTGGGTAAACGAATGTCTTTGGCCAGCGCGTCGGCTGACG
>JANOKO010000138.1:0-1996 GCA_031419335.1 Planctomycetota bacterium | reverse complement strand
ACGAGATCGCCTCGATCCGCGAGCTGCGGCGGTATGTGTTGATGGTGTTCGGACTGATCGGCAGCATCACGCTGTTGGCCGCCGTCTGTAGCATCTTCAATACGCTGCTGGCTGCCGTGGAACGCCGCACCCGAGAGATCGGCATCCTGAGGGCACTGGGGGCGTCCCAAACGGATGTCCTGACCATCTTCCTGACTGAAGGCGTGGCCATCGGAGTGATCGGAAGTCTGATCGCCGCCGCTGTCATCAAACTGTTGTCGATGTCCCTCAATCAGCTCGTGTTAGATCGTCTGTCCAGTGATCCAGAGTTTCAACGACTGACCATTTTGAATCCGTCGTTTTTTGCCTACCCCCTGTGGTTGCCACTGGTCGTTGTCGCTGTCGGTGGCTTGGCCGCTTTCAGCGCCGCGCTGTTGCCCGCTCTCAAAGCGTGTTCGATCACCCCGGTCGATGCGCTCCGCCACGCGGGCTGACTGGCTCGTCTGCGAATGGTTCCCTTCCTTTTCCAACTCTGTTCAGGAACTCTCCCATGAACTTTCAATGGCAACGTCCTTCCAGAACTCGCTGGACTCTGATTGTCCTGATGGGGATCTGGTTCGCAGCCGGTACGACTGGCTCGGCTCAAACGCCCATGTCGCGCATCACCGATGAACGAGTCCGGTCAGCTCCCGTGGCAATCATCGAGCCTCGACTCTCAAACAACCAATCTCGGTCAGCAGCGCCGAAACGTGTCTCTCCCAAGCCGAGCACACCCCAGGCGAGTTCTCATCGAGTCAGCGTTTCGACCTCTCCCGCGAGCCCCATTCGGACAACTTCCCGCCGATCACTCGAATCGGATCGCAGTCTTGAGGAGGCGATTCGTAAACGACGCGCCGCTTCCATCGCAGCGGAGAACAAGGAGAGATCCGAAGCCCGCCTCGAAATGGCTCGTACACTGGAAGAGTTGAAACGCCAACTCCGTCGGACGAAAGAGGAGCTTCAGCAGCGGGAACAGGAACTCCTTGTTATGGAACGTACGAGTGAAGGCAAGCATTCACATCCGTCCGACGATTCGCCGGTCACTCGACGGCTGACGTACGAGATTGATCTGACATCGTCCACTGATGTCATGTTCTTGTTGGTGCCGGATACGGACAACTCACTGGAGATCGAAGCGGATTTGGATAATGAGGAAAACATGGAGTCCGATTTCTCTGATCTTGAGTGTCTCGATCCAGAGGATGAATAACACAGTCCTCCGTTGTGAATGGATTTGAACGAATTCAGGGTGATACACACGACCACTGCTCATCAGTTGATGCTCGATGGTCTATCGGAGGAATTCATGAACCCCTCCTGGTTCTTGAACATCATCGAAGATGGCGACTTCTGTTCGTTGTTGTTTTTGCTGCTGTGCCTGAGCGTCATCGGAAGACGCACCATCCATTCATGGCCTGCTCTCGCGACTTGGAGTCGGAGGGTGGGACTGGCCACTCTGTTCGCCTATGCCTGCTTTCGAGGAATGACCCAGTGTCCGACGACTCCGGATCAGTTGCTGGAAATTCTCCTACGAGGACTGTTGGGGGCGGCGTTCGCCACCAATTTAAGTTGGATCGTGCTGCCGGTCTGTGCAGAAGTGTGGTCCATCACTGGCGGATTTCTCCTGACTGCGGCACGGAATGCGTCACAGGCTGCGCAGAAGCGACACCTAGAACGGAAGATCGCGGAACAGCGCCGACAAATCCAACAGGTCATTCCTCGGATGCCGGAGCAACCGACCCCTGACCAGATTCAAGAACAAGACAGGGCGAACGCCCTAGCTCGCATCGAATCCGAATTGGCAGAAACCGCAAGTCGAGTGCGAGAGGAGGCTCGGCTGAGATGTGAACTGCTTTACGAGCGGCACGCTCGACAGCTCTCCGGGTCATTTCCCCGTGAGCGGTTCGTGCAGTTCGTGGAACGTTACATGGGTGAACGCACTGCGCCCGACTTGGTCGAACAGCGAGAGCTGTTGTTG
>JANOKO010000137.1:0-9860 GCA_031419335.1 Planctomycetota bacterium | reverse complement strand
CTGGCCAGCCATGATGACACGACGGATGGCCACGTTGCGACCTCGGCAGAGGTCGTTGATGAGGACTTCTCGCGATTCGTGCCAGGGGCGCTCCTTGACTTGAAAACCCATCCCCGGCACCTCCCGATCAAACAGTTGGCCGCTGTCGACAGAGTTGCAGAGTACGACGCGGGCATCACGGCTGACGAACAGGGCCGCCGTCGTCTCGGCGGTTCCGTGGCGGGCATTATCGCCTCCACTTGTCAGCCACGCGAAGTTCTCGGGGCGTTCGAGGATCAGTCCATCGAACTGCTTGAGTTGCAGGTACTCCGCCAGGAGCTTGTGCTTGCGGTCGACCTCATCGTATCGATCCCCATCCGGCAGGCGGATTTCGCCCGAGGACATGTGCTGGTAGGGGGGAAGCGACGTTAACGACATCCATGCAATCCCGGGGAAGGGAGTGAGGCACGATCAAGAGGAATGCTGTCCGACTTCTGTGTTCCACGTTCCGACAGAGAGAATCGACCCGTTGGTCAGACTTCTCGTAGAGTGCGTAGTCCAGCACCAGCTTACCAAACGGGGGGAAACATTCGTAGAATCTTGAGGGAGTCCAGCGGCAATTCCGATTTGAGGAGACTACTGTGACGAGGACTCGGGTTGAAGCGGATCGCGAAGATTTAATGGCCGAAGCAGCCAACCTGCGCGAGCGGATCGAACTGCGAGTCCCCAGTTCCGAAGTTCCGGTCACAATCGGTTGTAACGATCAGGGGCACTGGTCGTTCTACTTTGGGGCCGACCCGATGTACCGCTTCGATGCCGAAGGGCGGCTGCGCCGCGCAGTCAAGGGCGGTAAGTTGTTTCGAACCCAGGGGAGTACGCTCGCCGAATTGGAACGAGTACGGAGAGACAATGAAACTCAGTTGCAACGTCGGGATCTGAGCCTCTTGGAATTGGAGGTATTTCTGCAAGAAGCCCAGTCGCATTTGAGCCAACTCTACACAGCCTATTCGTCAGATCGCTGCCAGACCTTGCGCGAAATTGGGACGACTGCCGACTGGGCGGCAAGATTCACAGGGATTCTGGAACTGTTAACCACAGACTCGCTCTCGTTAGCACCGGCGATCACGAGGCATCGCACGAACGGGTAGCCCTGTCCACTGAGTCTGGACAGGGTCGCATTCAGTGACTCGCCCCAGGCTCGAATGCCCCCTGTCGAGCCCTCTCTCAATCGGCTCGCACCTGAATTTTTCGCGGTTCCGTCTTCGGGATCCGAGGCAGCAACAGGTCCAGAACCCCATTCGAAATCTTCGCCGAAATGCGATCATGGTCGACATCATCACTCAGGATGAAAGACCGAACGAAATCGCCGACGTGATATTCCTGATGGATCAAGGTCGCTCCGGAGGGGGACTGGGGAGCGACGCGACCGAGCAGGGTCAGCTTATTATCCTGGACCTGGAGGTCCAGGGTTTCAGCGGTCACGCCGGGCAAGTCGGCACGCAGGACAAGCCCTTCCGGCGTTTCGAAAATGTCGATCGGGGGGGTACAGACCCAGTGTTGTGGCGGGGGCGGGGCGGCGACCGCGGGAAGCTCGGGGTCACGTGTGGGTAACTCAGAAATACGTGGATGGGGGTCGTGGGTCATGCTGGCTCCCCTGTCGTCTCGATCGACAGCTTGAGGCTGTCGCTCCCGTTGCTGACCGGGATTTGCCGAGGCACGGTCGATGGGGCCTTGGGCAGGTGCAGCATCAGAACACCGTTCTGGAGTTCCGCATGGAGTTCGTCCTCTCGCACCCGTTCGGGTAGAGAGAAACTGCGTTCCCACTGGCCTTGAACACGTTCACTGCGACGGAACTGTTGTTCAGCAATCTCAGGCGCAGGAGTCCGCCGACCGCGGATTGTGAGCGTGCCGTTGGCCACGCTCAGGTCGAGATCCTCGACCCGCATCCCCGGCAATTCGGCAGTCAACAGATACTCCTGCTCCAATTCGTAAATATTGACAGCCGGGAACGGCCGTCCGATACGTAGCCCTTCGAACGCCATATTGACGCTGTGTAGGAGATGATCCATTTCCCGCTCCAGATCGCGGAAAGCATCGAATGCGCTTCCCCAACGAAACACTGGCATGGACTGACTCCTCTGCGGACACACAACCTGTGATCTGTGATTGAGCAAAGCATGTACCCCTTTCAGTTCCGTCAGCATCGCATCGGCGTAACACTTACTCAGAGCGAGGGATAGGGAATGTCATGGCCGTCGCGGCAGGTCGCCTGCAAGGAGGCGCCTGCCAGCTTGACAGCGTACATTGTCAGCGGCATCGGCGAGCGGTCAGTGAACGGAGGGCAGTCTCCAGTGAGTCGGAGACCGTGATGACCCACACATCGGGGGCCAAACGCAGGGAGCCTAGTGCCGACACACTCCGACTCGCACAGTCAGCCACGAATGACCTCACGCTCTTCCGTCAGACCCGAGAGGCACAAGTTTGACGGAATCATGCCTCCCAGGAAGCACCATCCGACGGACTCTGGACGCCAACTGAAAATCAGATTCGGATCACTGTTCTCCCGGCGAGCTGTCCTTTGAGGATCTGCTCCACGGCCGAGTTGACTTGATCGAGGGAGATGACTGTTTGTGTGTCTCGAAGATGTTTTGGTTTCCAGTCGGACGCCAGCCGGTTCCAGATCTCGGCCCGCTGAGGTTCAGGGCACCAAGCGGAATCGATCCCGGCCAGCGTGAGGCCTCGCAGAATAAACGGGTACACCGTCAGCGGCAGATCGGCTCCCCCCACGACACCACAGGCCGCCACGCAGCCTCGATGGCTGACGCTTTTGAGAAGTGTCGTCAACATCGTCCCGCCCACGGTGTCAACACCGCCAGCCCAAGTCGCACTCAGCAGTGGGCGGTCGGGAACCGCCAGAAACGCTGCACGTTCGACGACCTCTTTCGCCCCCAGTTGCTTCAACCACTCGACCCGATCCGATTTGCCCGAGACAGCTGTGACGGCATAGCCAAGTTGGGCGAGCAGTTGAACCGCTATTGAGCCAACTCCACCGGTCGCACCGGTCACGAGGATCGTACCGCGATCGGGAGTGACTCCGGCGTGGATCAGCGCCAGCACGGACTGGGCCGCTGTGAAGCCAGCGGTGCCGATGGTCATCGCCTCTTCCAGGGTCAGGCCCGCAGGGCGTTTCACGAGCCATGCTGACGGGACGCGAATATATGTCGCCCAGCCACCCCAGCGCTCGACCCCCAATTCATGCCCTGTGGCGATGACCTCTGTGCCGACAGGAAACTCGACGGAGAAACTTTCCGCCACGACCCCAGCGGCATCAATACCAGGAACATGTGGAAAGGTTCGGGTGATTCCCGGATGGCCGGACGCTGCGAGTGCATCTTTGAAGTTCAGGGATGACCACTGGACTCGAACTGTCACATCCCCCCTTGGCAGCTCGATTGTTTCCCTGATTGCCCGCGAGGCAGTGGTTACACCTTCCACGGACTTCTCGACAAGATGACAGTCGAACTGGGAGGGGAGGGACATTGGAGTCTCTTCAGATTGAGCGTTCACCCGATGTGATCAGCGATCAGCATGCGGCCAGAGATTCAAAAGTGTCTGCTGCCGGATGACCGCTGACGCAGAGCCAGCACACCAACGAGGACACCGCTGACGCCTTGATAAAATACCCCCCCTCCCCACGGAGATGCCAGCCGCTGCTGCGAGATGGCCGTCACTCGGGTGCTTTCGCCGTCACAACCCTGACATCCAGCTTAGACCCATTGCGGTCATAAAGTCTGGAGGACCATCAGCCCGATGCCGATCTACGAGGAACTGGAGAACCTCTCCAATGTTGCGGGTGGTCGTTACAACTGATCTCGATGAGGATGTTCGACCGAATTCGGTCGAGCCCATTCCAGTCGAGAAGGGAGCGTCACCCCCGACAACTCTCGCAGCCGCCGGTGCTCCTCCCCCTCGGAGTTCCGGCGGTTTTTTATTGGGATATCACAACTGTCCGGCAAAAGGTGTCGGGATTGTTTGAAACACTACATCATCTTGAGGTTGCGAGAATCAGGAGCGCGCACGATCTCAACTTGATCCGCGATAATCGGTGAGGCTCTATCGAATCGTGAGGCTCTATCGGTGTCAGGAACCGTTGTTGGCTGTTTCTACTCTTCTCTGTTCACCGGCGTACAAGGCGAGTACGCGGGGTGGCGGGTGTTCCAGCCTCGCTGGGGATGTC
This sequence comes from Planctomycetota bacterium, assembly GCA_031419335.1. Lineage (GTDB taxonomy): Bacteria > Planctomycetota > Planctomycetia > Planctomycetales > Planctomycetaceae > TH-plancto1. Next base: position 5,644 of record JANOKO010000137.1, on the reverse strand, counting down.
TGAGTGACGAAGGAACAAGAGGGATTGAAAGACCGGCGTGTCCTCCGTAACCACGTGTTGCTTTGCAACCCAGACGCTCAAAGCAGCAACTGGGCTACCTCGCCTGCCAGTGGGAACAACGACCGTCTGAAGGCGATGCTCCCGACAGGACCTAATCACAGCTCAGGACTTCCGGTAGTGGGGCTGTCAATTCGAGTCGTTCCCCCGACGCGGGATGTGGGAACACCACCCGTTTGGCATGCAACCAGTAGCCAGCGTCTCCTGGTAACCCGGGCTGGTCCATGTGCGGCTGACCGCCGGATGCGTACAGCGGGTCGCCCTCCAGCGGATGGCCGATGCAGGCGAGGTGAATGCGGATCTGATGCGAACGCCCGGTCAGCAGGTCGACCTCGAAGACCGTGGTGGAGACCCTGCGCTGGAGAACCCGAGCGAGACTGCGCGCGGGTTTGCCGTTCGAATTTGCAGCATACACTTGGCCGAGTCGCGGGTGGGCCTGCGGGCCAATGGGAGCTTGGATGTCGTACGTCTCTTGCAACGCCACTCCGCTGCCGAGGGCTTGGTATTGTTTGTGGACTTGTGACCAATTCTGGCTGAGCGTCGCCGCCGCTTGACTGTTCAAAGCAAACAAAACTAACCCGGAAGTGGCCCGCCCCAGGCGATGCAGCGGTCGGGCCTCTGGGAAGTCGACTTGCACCCGACTCAACAACGTATTGAGATAAAACCCACCGCCGGGGATGGTCGGCAGCCCACTCGGCTTGTCGACCACCACTACGTGTTCGTCCCGGAAGATCACACCGTACTTCTGTGGCGTCTCTTCCTCCACCCAGCCGGGTCGATTCCAAATCAGCACGGTTCCCGCTCGTAACGGCTCCCGTCCGTTGGCGGATGTGTTGTCGAGAAGCACTTCGCCCGCTGCAATCCGGGCGAGCCATTCGGCTTCATCGGAATGCGAGAAGTGGCGGGCGAGATACGACAGCGTCGTATCCCCCTTGGCCTCGGGGCCGAGCACGTGTCGATAGCTGTATCCCTGATTAAGTGGCATGCGGAGCGGCTTTGGATAGACAGGGTACACGGATGGCCACCTCACACGGGTGGTCGTTTCAGCGAGTGGAATCTCGGGCGAGTCTCGCGGGCTCGCGACCCTGCTCGGGGAAGGTTTCAAATAGCTCGCGACTCAGGGCATGAAAGGCTCCCCAGGACAGCGGCGATTGGGCAAGCTGGAACGTGTTGAGACTTCGCCATTGGACCGTCAACCGCTCGCGAAAACGACAGATGGTCGCAGGTTCCAGTTCCGCAGCAGCAAACTCAGCCGCCAAGCGTGAGTAACACGCAAGCGGCAGATTCTCCGCAGCCGAGAATACGAGCGCTCTCAAGTCATCGGCATGTCGGTCCGATTCCGGTCGATCGGGAATGTGTCGCGTGTCGAAGTCGATCCAGAACGCGGACCTTGTACTCGTGTTGATGATCACGTTGTTCACCGTGGCATCTCCATGACTGAATGACTGCCGGACACCGTGACCCCAGTCGACTTGCTGATGATGCATGTGATTGAGCGAGGAAATCGCCCATCGAAATGCCGCGACCTTCTCATCGAGCGAAAGTGCGGAGTCGCGGAGACAGGTCCGCAGCGGCCTGCCCGGGCAGACGCGGCTGAGCAAGCTCTGGGGGTTCTTGTAGGGATCGGAAGTGATCTCAATGACGACACCCCGTTTCAAAGCCGCATCAACGGCAAGCTCCCATTCCAACCACTCCCTGTCATTCAGGACTTCGACTTCATTTCCCCCCAGGCGAAGGTACAGGTTACCGATCATGATCGCGAGACGGCTGCCTGGCCGACGCGATTTCAAAACCACTGAGACACCGTCGCGGTGCGCGTACTCTAGTCTGTGCAGCCGACAGCGTGACAGCATGACACCCGTCAATCGTCGTTGGTTGTGAAACAGCGAACGAAGTAAGTAGATACTCATTCAGCGAATCCGATCCGAGTAATGCAGCCTCCCACTCCGATGGAGTATCGCCCAGGCATACTTGAGAAAAGTGCGAACGTATCCGAACGGTTGAGCCTGCATGCGGCGGCTGGAGCTGAGGGCTGTGATCGTGCGATCATAGACGAAACTACGTGGGCGGTGGCGATAGAGACTGGCCAGGATCGGCCATTCTTCACCGATCGCCACCCCCTCGTCAAACGGCCCAAACTCATCGAAGACGACCACTGTGCAGAACATCAACGCTGGCATGGCCTTGGCTCTGGAAAGCGGCAGTCGACGAATGTGCTCCCAGAACCACCACCAGAGTCTCGCCCGCAGCCCGCCATCCAGTGCGGCCAATCGAGTGATGCCCGCTTCGATGCCTCGTTCGTAGTGCTGGACAATCCTTTGCAGGCAGTCGGGGGGGACGTGAGTATCGGCGTCTACGAAAACCAGAAGTTGACCCGTGGCGCTGGCACGCCCATGATTTCGCGCGCGAGCCGCTCCGAGAATATCCAGCCTCCGAATCACAATCCCACGGCTTGCGGCGTATTGTTCGAGGATGTTCCACGTGCCGTCAGTGCTCACGTTGTCGACCACGATGATCTCCGCAGTCCAATGTTCGAGTGACTCGGCAGCCCCCAGAATCCGCTCCAACGTCGAGCCGATCAGTTGGCGTTCGTTACGAGCTGGGATAATCACGGAGATCCGTCGGGAATTCATGGTTTTCTCTCCGACAGGACCAGCAGATCACGACTGACGCACAAGCCAGGCCAGGTGGCCTGTTCACATCTCTCAATCACATATCCGGCTTCCTCAAACAGCCGCTGCAACTCCGCACGCGTGTAGTACCGGAGAGGTTGCAACCGACATTCCACGGGAGGCAGCACTCGCAACGCAATGGCCACTTGCAGCGCCAGGCGTCCCCACACGAATTCCCGGATCTGCAATACGGTTCGCCCCCACCAGCCGCGATAGGTCGATTGGATCACAATCACTTGTCCACGGGTGGCACGGCGGATTTCCACAAGCAAGTCGTTCGGTGACTCCACATACTGCAGCACAAACAGCACCAAAGCACCATCAAACTCCTGATCGTCGACGGGAAGACGATTGCCCTCGACGATCACTGGCCCCGCGCCAACCCAGTGCAGATCTTCGACATCGAATTCACAGACCGTAAGCTGCGTGCGCTGTCGAATCTCCTCCCCGTTGTGTCCCGTACCTGATCCCACATCGGCCATCGTTCCCGATTTCGGAAGATGTGGCTCAATGCGATCAATCAACGAGCGAGCTCGATGGGTCATCACGTCATCAACGAGCCACTTCATGGGATTTCCGCCACACCCGATATCAGTTGCCTCGCGGTCGTTGGTTCGTGTCCCGAATCGATCAGTTGACGAATCAGTCTGACCGCGTGTGATAAACATCCACGCCGAACGTCCGCAGGATGCACAGCGACGCAGGGAATCGCCGCTGGGTCCGTCCTGCTGAACCAGCGGCCCAGCAATTCTCCTCCACGTGACAAACACCCCACACTCCCCCAATCCCACGACCATGTCACCAGCGGTCGATTGCGACCCGGATCGCAACAGCACTCCAGACTACGAAACCTCATCACGAACCGAAGCGTCTCAAGTTCTGTCGACCGAAGGGGCAACTGCCAGGCAGGAGGCAATAGCCCCTCGGCTGGCTTTCCCGTCAATTCGGCAAATTCCATTTGGCCAGATCGGATGCGATCATGAATGAGCGGAGATGCCAGTCCCCGAAACTCGTCCGCCCGCCCGGTCAGCAATGAGATCGGACCAAACCAGTTCTGACTGTAATGAGTCCAGCCGTGGAGCAGTCTTTCGTCAACAGCATGCAGGAGGTCACGGTAGTTACGACCGGTGGACTGGGACACATTCCCATGCCAGCGAGGGACAACCCCCAAAGACAGTTGACGACCGACGAGCGGTAAGAGAGCGTCCATGATCGCGTTCAATGCTCCGATGAACACCGGTGAAAAGTCATGAACCACCACCAGCATGGGTCTGATGCCGCAGGTTGAGTGGGCGGTATGGAGCGGGTTGGATGTCATGATGCAGTGGACACGACGCGAGACTCGATCTGAACCTGGCAATCGCGGGTGCAGACTGGCCCGTCCTGCTCGTCAATGCGGAAGCGGTTTCGTCGAGTGGGTCATTGCCGAGGTCTTCGATCCGCCCGATCCCAACGTTCGGCTGACTCGGGTTGGATATCCGGGTTGCCGTTCGGATGCTTGCGTTCTATCGGCACAGAAGGTTAGCTCCGGAGCGGACCTCGACGCAAGAACCTCCCACGGCGATGACCACGACATCCCGTCACGGAACCCTATCCAGTCATTCACTCGCGGACGGCCCCCGGCTGATGCCGGGCTTGCCGTTTGGGAACGGCGTCCGGCTTCGTTGAAAAGAGGGCTTCCCGTTTTTTCGTCTCGCCGATGAAGGGCCTCAAGCAGTGCGGCTTGTCGCTGCGACCTCCGCGCTGGTAGTCGCGCCACAGTGAGGCGGCCACGCGTTCGGCGGCCAAACCCCGCTGCGTGGTGAGGTACTCCAACAACAGTTCGACTAACCGGCTCAGCGCGATCCCGTGGGCATGTCCTTCCTGTGCAAATAGCCAGGCGGAAAGACGCCGGAACTCCACAAATGGCGAACGCCCTCCGGTTCCCTCGCCCCCGCTTTGTAGGGAGAGGGCTGGGGTGATGGGCTCGCTTTCATCCTTCATCCTTCCCCCCTCATCCTTTCCATCATCCCCCCACAACAGCCGCACCGACTCCACAAAGTTGCCACTGTTGGCAAATGTGTCCCAGTATTTTGCCAACCGGCGGAGTTCCTGGAGCTTGCTGAAGTCGAGCAGTTTCGTTTGCAAGACCTCATACGGTGGATGGGGGCTGTAGAGCATCTGCCATTCGGCGTCGTGCCGAATGATCGGCGTGCCGCGCAGGCGTTTGAGGATGCCAACCTGGATCTCGTGCGGGGCGAGCTTCACCAGCCGGTCGAACCCGACGGCGAAGCTGTCGAGTGACTCGCCCGGCAGGCCGACGATGAGATCAGCATGGACGTGAACGCCGGTGTGGTCCCGGAGCCAGGCCAGGTTCTGGTCGACAAGAGCGTTGTCCTGGTGTCGGCTGATCAGGTGCGATACCTCGTCGTTGAAGGTCTGGATGCCGACCTCAAACTGCAACGCCCCCGCCGGGAACTGCACGATCAGCTCCTTCAATGTGTCGGGCAGCCTGTCGGGGATCAACTCGAAATGCAGGAACATCCCCGGCTGATAACGCTTGAGGAAGAAGTCGAGGATTGCGCGGCTGACTCGCATATTGAGATTGAACGTCCGGTCGACGAACTTGAATTGCTTGGCTCCACGTGCAAGCAACCGGTCCATCGCAATCAGGAATTCCGCCAAAGGAAACTGGCGAACAGGGATGTCCAAGGCCGAGAGGCAGAACTCACATGTAAACGGACACCCGCGCGAGGCTTCCACATAGAGGACGCGGTGGGCGATGTCCTCGTCGGTGTACAGTTCGTAGGGGAGGCTGAGGTCGGTGAGGAGTGGGACTGGTGCGTGATGGAGTGTCGGGGGGGAGGGCCCCCCAGGGCGCCCAATAAGGGGGGGGACAGGGTCCCACAACCCCCCCCCCCCCCAAACCCACAAAC
>JANOKO010000136.1:0-4182 GCA_031419335.1 Planctomycetota bacterium | reverse complement strand
GTAGCCCACGATTCCGAGCGTGACCAAAATGATCGCCAAAACAATCTTATTGGTATGCGGCTCAATCTTCCTCTGGATGTTGAAGAACCAGTGGGCGAGCTCGTTCTGCTGCGGGTCCGCATGCTGCGGAAGTTGAGTGCTCATGGTCGGAACAGAATCTCTCCGGGTTCGATCAAATGCTGCGGCCCATTTCCATCAGCCACAGCGGACATTCATCCATCGATCGACACGAGTTTCGGTGTCAACAAGACCAGGACGATCCACGATGGGGCCAAGTATAGGTCGCCCCCGCCAGAGGGTCAACGTCTTACTGGGGGGAGTGCCATCCACGGGTGCGGAGCGGCTATTCGCTATGTCATTGGTGCGTGACAACAGAGTTTCGCCTGGATCATCGTCATCACCGAACCAACGTGCGAGAGGCTGGTTCCAATGGGGCTACTCAATGCAGTACAGGAACTCCCGCCTCTGCCCTTCGACCGTCTCGGCCACGCGGTGATAGATGCGGCTGCCGCTGACCGCGAGGGTGCCGAAGACTTCGCTGCCGAGCTGATTCTCGCCGAGGAGTTTGAACTCCTTGGGGTCGGCTTGGAAGATAGTCGTCTTGCCGGACTCATCGGTGGCGTAAATCGCGCCGTCGACCAGCACGAGCGAGGAACTGAACGTGCCGCCGACGCGGTGCTTCCACATCTCTTCACCGGTATCGCTCTTGAAACAGGTCGCCACTCCCGCATCGAGCATCGCGTACAAGTAGCCGTCCTGCAGCACCATCGATGGGACGTAGACACGCGAGGGGTTCTCCCACACGACGGTCCCCGAGCCGTCGGCCTTCATGGCTGCCAGGTGGTTCTTGGGGTAGCCGCCGCTGGTGTAGATATGGGTGCCGTCCGTGACGGTCGAGGTCACGCACTCGGTGGTCGCTCCGGGGAACTCCCAGTTCTGACTGCCGCTGAGTGGATCAAGACTGGTCACCAGATCGCACCCGATCAGGAACATCTGCTCCTTGCCCGCGGCACTCAGAATGATCGGCGAGGGATAGTTTGGCAGCGCGGGGCGCGAGTGAGACCAGACGATCTTGCCCGTCGCGCGATTGAGTCCAGCCAGCGTTCCCTTCCCCCCCTTGGTATCCGCCGACACGATCACCAACGGGCCATACACCATCGGCGAAGAGCTAAATCCCTGGTGCAGCACGTAGTCCGTGATCTTCGTCTGCCATAGCTGGTTCCCCTGTCGATCAAGGGCGGTGGTGTAGATCGCATCATGGCTCAGAAAGTTGACGAAGATCCGCTTACCGTCGCAGGCCGGGGTCGAGTTGGCCGACGTACTCTTCTCGTTCTGCTTGGTCACAAAGCCGCCCTCGTGGACCTTGGTCTCCCACAACGGCTGGCCAGTGTTCTTGTCGAAGGCAATCGTCAGTTGGCGGTCGGGTTCGTGGGCGGCTGCGTTGAGGATCACTTGATCGCCAACGACGATGGGAGAACCGTGCCCCTTGCCAGGGAGCGGAGCTTTCCAGCGGATGCCTTCGGTGGCGCTCCACTTCGTGGGTGCCTTCTGCCCCGAGGGAGCCGTCCCGTTACGGTTCTGCCCACGCCACCACGGCCAGTCGTTGGCTTCGACTTTGATTGGGCTGACGTTTGAGGCAGCGTCCTTGTCCTCCGCCGAGGCCATCCTCATCGGCAAAGCCTGACCGAGGATCAGCCCCACGCCTACGCACCACATCGTCCATTGCCGCATTGTACTGCCTCATGAGTCATTTCGAAGGAGAATGTCCCGCAGGCATGTGTCGTAGCTGATGCGTGATCTGTTTCCAAGCGACGTAGATAGAATGAGGTCAGGCATTTCGGAAATTCGGTAATGGCCCGATTAGGTTTGTGGTCAGAGGGAACTACCATTCGGCCAATTCCGAAATTCCGAAGTGTCTGAACCCGGATCGGTGGCTCGACATTTGATCCCCAATTCGTTGAGAGGTTCACAGACAAGGTTAAACTCGCACCAGCGTGCGATACAGAACGAATGTGGCCACCGCCAGAATGGCGACAGCGAAACTCTTTTGAAGTGTGGGGCCGGACAATCGGCGGCCGATCGTGGTTCCGAGCAGCATGCCCACGACGCCCCCGATTGCGAACAAGGCAGTCACTTCCGACGGGATGGTCCGTCCCGACATCACATGGGACACCACGCCTGAAACACTCACCAGTGTGATCACCATCAACGAGGTGCCGACCGCGCGATGAATCGACATCCCACTGAAGGTAATCAGCGCTGGCACGATTACGAACCCGCCCCCGACACCGAACAGTCCCGATAGCGCCCCGGTCAGCACTCCGACAATGAACAGCAGCCGGGCACAGCGCGAGGTCAGCCGGAGTTTCCCTTCGGCGTCGCGTTGACAACTGGGGCCATCACCTTCCGAGGGAACCACGGAACAAGCCGCCGTCTCCTGTGCAACGGCTGTTGCCTTGCTCCACAGACGATAGGCCACCGTGACCATCAGCAGAGCGAACAGCGTGAGCAGCACGACCTCGGGGATCTGACCAGCCAGCCACGAACCAAGCGGAGCGCCGATCATCCCAGCCAGGGCAAACAGGAGACCGGTGCGGACTTCAACCTGCCCGGAGCGCCAGCGTCCGAGGAACCCGACGAACGAGGTGATCCCCACCGAAACCAGCGACACTCCCACCGCTTCGCGAGTATCCATCCCCAGTCCGTAGACCAGCATCGGCACCGCGAAGATCGCACCGCCACCACCGGTCAAGCCGAGTGAAAGCCCGACGATGGCTCCGAAGATTAAGCTCAGCCATGACATTATCAAGTCTCCTCGACCACAATGGTCACGGATCACCAGTCGCGAGTTCACTAAGGAAGTCGCGGCCCACTGGCATGACTTGCAGGCTGAGAGTCACGCCCAATCGAAGACTCCAAAGGTGTCTTCGAAGCACCCTGTTTCACCTCCGGCACGCGGCAGCCTCCACTCATGCAGGTCCGGATGCCGAACAGCGGCAGCACCCACATGTTCAAGGCGATCCAGCCCGCGAAGATGCCGACAAAAATCAGAATGTCTGTCATGGCAATGTCTCCTTGCCCGAGTGATTGGTTTTCATCAGGTCACACTGCTAATTCTGCCCACCGGGGCGGGGACTTCAACGGGCAGGCCCGCTTTCACCCAGGCCTGATAGCCGCCGAGCATGTTAGTGGCGTTGTATCCCGCTCGTTGCAGAACGCTCATTGCAATGGCGGACCGCCCGCCCGCCAGACACTGAGCCACGACTGGCTTCGACCGGCTGATGGTCTTCATTTCTCGCAGCAGCTTGCCGAGAAAGCGATGCTCGGCTCGGGCGATGTGACCGGCCTGGAACTCCGTGGCAGGTCGCACATCAAGTAACGTCACCGCACCACTCTCGATCTGCGGACGCAACTGCTGCGGTGTCTCGGAACGATAGGATTCGGTTCGCAGTCCGCTCGCCTGGATGGCCGAGGCATCGAACGATCCGCAGACGTTGTCGATGCCGATCGAGCGCAGCCGCTTCAGAACCTCCGGTAGCGCGGCGGGCTCCGCCACGAGATGCAGCGGCTGTTGATAGTCCACAAAGAACCCGGCCCACTGGACCAGCATATTCAACGGCACATTGATTGTTCCCGGGACGTGTGCCGCCGCGAATTCGGCCGCGGGCGAGACATCGATCGTCATCCCTTTCTCGGCAATTCTGGGCAGCAGTTCTGCCGCCGGAGATTTCACGACAGCGAGGTTGCGAATCAGCTCCGGGCCGACCTTGTTCACTCGCTTCATCACCGCGAAGTAGAACGGCGTCTCCGGTTGATCGGCCAGGATGTAGTCGACGAACTTCTGCTCGTTGTCGAGCTGCAAGGCAGGGTTGAACAGCTTCTCGTAGCCGACCGTGCTGCACGGGATCGCTCCGAGTCCTTTGCCGCAGGCACTCCCCGCACCGTGTGCCGGCCAGACCTGCATGTGGTCGGGCAGGTCACGGAACTTCCGCATCGAGTGATACAGTTGTCGGGCACCGCTCTCCGCGCTGCCGACCACACCCGCAGCCGTCTCCAGCAGGTCGGGGCGGCCAATCGATCCGACGAACACGAAGTCGCCGGTGAAGATCCCCATCGGAGCGTTCGCTCCCCCGCCTTCATCCGTGAGGACGAACGAGATGCTCTCGGGAGTGTGCCCCGGAG
>JANOKO010000135.1:0-1993 GCA_031419335.1 Planctomycetota bacterium | reverse complement strand
CGCAGCGAGACTCGAATCGGGCCTATCCGACGTTCTCTCTGGCCCTCACTCTGTTCGACGAGCTGGCTTGGGATGTGGTCACAGATCATCGTCCTCTGCGGTATTGGCGACTGATCCAGGTCCATCCGGCAGTCGGGACTCCGCTCACATCTGCTCCTCTGCAAGCCGATGAACGGATGCTCAACTATCTGCGGGGCGTCAACGTCATCGACCGGCGATTGGTGACTCAATGCTATGGATCAGGTCTCAGTGTCACTCCCGACTCCCTGCCTGCTTCGCAGCAAGTCATCGCCGACCGCATCATCGGATTGGCCGAGGTGCCTGGACCAGCGTCGATTATCCAATTGATCGGTCGAAACTCGCTCGACAAGCAATGCATCGCCGCGTGGGTCGCCTCGCAGCTCGGTGGGGAACTGTGCCACCTGCCTGTGGAGATGTTCCACTCGGACGCCAATGAACTCGAACAGCAGGTTCGTCTCTGGCAGCGCGAGACGCGGCTGCTTCCGTTGTTGCTGTACGTCGATGGTTCGGGACTCGATCGCGGGGCGATGACCAAGCTGTCACCGGTGGTACGGTTTCTGTCACAGATCCACGCACTGGTGATTGTCGACACACCGGAGTCTCTGCCGCTCAGCGGCCCGCCGACGGAGGTTTTCGAGGTCTCCAAGCCGACTCGCGAGGAGCAGGCCGACCGCTGGATCGCACACCTGGGTTCGCGGGGGAAGCCGCTGGCTCGACAGCTCGCGACACAGTTCCAATTGCCGCTACCGACCTTGTCTCGCGTCATCGCATCGACGCCGATGGAACATCAAAATGAGACGGAATCCAGTCGGCTACTCTGGAACGCCTGCCTGGCTGCAACCCGACCGTCGCTCGATTCGCTGGCCCAGCGGATCGACGTGAAGGCCACGTGGGACGATCTGGTCCTCGGTGAGGAAGAGGAGTCGCTTTTGCGAGGGGTCTCGGCCCAGGTCCGCCACCGCATGACCGTGCTCGAAGACTGGGGCTTCGCCGCCCGGCTCAATCGCGGCATGGGCGTTTCAGCCCTGTTCGCTGGCGAAAGCGGCACTGGCAAGACGATGGCCGCCGAGGTGCTGGCCCGCGATCTGAACCTCGACCTCTATCGCATCGACCTCTCGCAGGTCGTCAACAAGTACATCGGCGAAACCGAGAAGAACCTGCGGCGGCTGTTCGACGCCGCCGATGAGTCGGGCGTCAGTCTGTTCTTCGACGAGGCCGATGCCCTCTTCGGCAAACGCAGCGAGGTCAAAGACAGCCACGACCGCTACGCCAACATCGAGACCAACTATCTGCTGCAACGGCTGGAGAGCTATCGCGGGCTGGCGATCCTGGCCACGAACCTGAAGTCGTCGCTCGATGCGGCGTTCTTGCGGCGGCTGCGGTTCGTGGTCGACTTCCCGTTCCCTACAGCTTCCCTACGGAAGCGGATGTGGGAACGGGCCTTCCCTAGCGAAACCCCGACCCTGGGGCTTGACCTCGACCACCTCGCCAAATGGAACCTCACCGGCGGGTCGATCTTCAACATCGCCCTCAACGCCGCGTACGCTGCAGCCAGCCTCGGAACACCGGTCACGATGGAGAACCTCATGTCCGCCGGGAGATCGGAGTACCGCAAGCTGCAAAAGCCGATCAACGCCAGCGACTTCATCTGGAGGCCGCGCTCCGCCTCACCGCCCCCGATCACCACTCGCCCCACCCCACCCCCTGCGTCCCTGGCCGGAGTCAACGACAATTGCCCCGTGGGATAGGCTTCCCGCCTGTCATCTTCCGCATGGGCGAGCGGCCAGACTTCGCGTCCCAAGAGACTTCGGAGACTTCAGAAGGAGTGTGGTCGCCATCCTATGCAGAATCCACTGGGATTCTTGCCCCGAAGGGGCTGGACTCGATAGCCCAGGGCGAAGCCCTGGGAACACATAGCCTCCTCAACCGATCAAGGCCCAACGGGCCGTCACTCGACTCCGCCAGCGGGTGA
>JANOKO010000134.1:0-11365 GCA_031419335.1 Planctomycetota bacterium | reverse complement strand
GGATGTCCGCCGCTGGCCAACCGTACGGACCCCGCCACCCCATCATCACTCCTGAAGGGGAGCAGTACACCATTGATGACCTGCCACCCGACATCAAGCAGATCTACGAGCAGATGAAGAAGGATGCGTCGGAACCGTAATTGCGGGGTCCACTGGCCGGGCTGAGGCACAGTGCATTCTGAGCCATGATTGCGCAGAAAGAGACTCAACGAGCAGACTTTACCCCAACCCGTGCCGCCGGAGCTTGCTGAAGAACGTGCTGCGGGGGATGCCCAGGAGCCGGGCCGCTTCGGCTTTGTTGCCACTGCACCGGTGGAGGGCTGCGACGAGTTGTTGACGTTCGTGTTCGGAGCCGATCACTGTTCGGCTGGTGGAGGCTTCGGCCATGCGGCGTGGGTCGCGGTGTCGGCTTTCCGGGGTGTGAGTCTCGCTGACCAAGAGGGGATTGAATGTGGCCTGTGCCACGGCGTGTGGCAGGTCCGCGATGGTGATTTGCCGACCTTCGCACATCACGACGGCCCGCTCAATCACATTCTGCAGCTCACGAATGTTGCCCGGCCAGTGATAAGCGGACATGGCTTCCAGGGCGAATTCGTCGACATACCCGATCTGCTTGCCAGCCCGTTCGTTGGCCTTCGTCAAGAAGTACAGCGACAACTCGATCAAGTCTTCTTTGCGTTCCCGAAGGGGTGGCAGCGTGACGCTAATCACGTTCAAGCGGTAGTACAAATCCTCGCGGAACTTTCCTTCGGCAATGAGGCGTTCCAGATTCTGGTGCGTGGCGGCGATCACACGCACATCCACTGAGATCGGTGTGGAGCTGCCGACGGGCTCAAACGTACGTTCCTGCAACACGCGCAACAGCTTGATTTGCACGTCTAACGAGATGTCGCCAATTTCATCGAGGAATAATGTGCCCCCACTTGCCATCGCGAACCGGCCTTGTTTGTCTTCGCGTGCATCCGTAAAGGCCCCTTTCACGTGCCCGAACAGCTCGCTCTCCAGCAGTTGGGACGAAAGTGCTGCACAGTGGACGGCGACCAGCGGACCCGCTTTGCGCGGGCTGTTGTCATGGATGGTGCGGGCCAGTAATTCCTTTCCGGTGCCACTCTCTCCGCGGACCAGAACACTGGCTTCGCTGGCAGCAACCTTCTTGACGGTGTCCAGCACCAGCGTGATTGCGGGGCCGTTGCCCTTGATGGTGGAACGCTGCAGTTCTGTTGCGGAGGCTGCGAGGGCACGCTGCGGGGTCGCGAGACTGTCCACCATGCCTTGCAGCATCGTGATGTGTCTATCCTGCTCCCCGATTCGTTCGATTTTGCGCCGCAGGTCGACATTCAGTCGTGAGACATCTTCATGCACTTTGACACAGTGCAAAGCCACACCGGTAATGCGTCCCATCGCGGTCAAGAAGGCCACGTCCTCGGCCGTAAATCCCGCACCACTGGGCTTCGCTCCCAAGGCCACGAATCCGGCAACTTCACCGTCGACCTCCAACCCGGTGATCAATTCGGAGTTCATGGCCCGCACGAGTAACTGTTCTCCCGAGTCGCCGCTGGGGACGCGCTGAATCGAGGAACCCCTTCCCAGCAGACGCAACTGCTCTTCACTGCCGGGGAGCGATGCCGGAACTTCCTGCCACCCGACGGCTGCGGCCAGTACGAAGCGGCTGCGGTCGGGCATCCAGAGGTAGAGAGCGGCTTGCTCGACACGCAAGACTTCGCAGCATGACCCGAGCAGGTTACCTGCCACGGCGTCCCGCTCCCACAGATTGGTGACGGCCCGATTCATGCGTAGCAGGGCGCGATCGAGCTGATATTTTTCACTGAAGAATTCGCGGTCAATGGAGCGTTGGAGTCGATCTTTCGCCCACATCAACACGTAGACGACCAGCATCAGTACCAGCACCATCGGGACGGTGGGGCCAAGTAACATGGCATTCTGGCTGTGAATGACGACGCTGCCGACGCCCACGATGGCACTGAAGAAGATTCCCAGTCCCCCGCTCAGGACAAAATACCACATTCCTCGGCTGAGGACCTGTTCGATCAAGAGCAGCTTGTACCGCGCGATCCCGATGGCATAAGCCAACATAAAAGACAGACTGGCCAGGAACATCGGCCCTTGCGATGCCCCCAATGCAAACTGTGCGGGGCGGAAGAGAGCCAAGTACATGGCATACCCCACGGGGATCGACGCGGCCATTCCGGCCCAGAGGATCGACTGCACCTGCTGCCGCTCCACGAGGCTCCGGGCGCGGACCAGGCTTTCGGCCATCGCTACGAGACTCCCGGTAAAATACAGCAGAGACAGGGCGAGGTAGCTGAGAATCGTGAACTGCAGCAAGCTCATCAGCAATGACGAGCCATGGGACATCGTTTGCCCGATCGCCATCGCAAACGGTCCCTCTCCCCACGACCGCGAAAGCCACCAACTGGAGAGAATCATCAGCACGGTGCCCAGCGACATGAGAATCGGGATCCCGTAGATCGCGCCCAGGGCCATTCGAGGAGAGCGATTTAACCAGGGTTTGGCACTCGGATAGGTCAGAAAGAAGTGCAATAACACCGGAGGCAGTAAAATCGCGGAGACAGCAAACGGGATAAGCAATGACAGCCTCCCCGAAATCACCCACCAATGATCTCCGCCGACGAACGCCACAAGTGTGATCCCTCCCAAATAGCAGAACAGTCGCAGGGACTGATCGAAGGGCCGCTGCCAACAGGCAAATCCACTGATGAGCGTAATCGCGAGTTGCAGAACGAACCACAACAACGTCACCCCCACCCGAACGGAGGACTGTTGTTCCAACTTCAGCCAGCCATGGAGGATCGAGTCGGCTCCTGCGCGGCGGAAGCGGACCTTGACGTACCGCGTTTCGTCCGGGTACTCGATCAGCGTCAATCGAGAAGTCGAACCCAGAACCTCACTGAGAGTACTGACTTCCTTTTCCGCCCCCATCCGCCCGCCAGCATCGATCCTCGCGTTTCGCAGTGCGGCATGCGCCCAGGCAAAATCGACGAAAGAACGAATCGGTCGTCCATGGAACTCGACCAACACATCGCCAGGGCGTGGCTTTGTCCCCACGCTGTCCGACGGCCCGACACGGATCTCAACACCGCGCGTGTCGACATCATTGGCCGGAAGGCAACGCACTCCCACATCGGGGCTGGTGGCCACATACCACAACACCGCAATGCAGTAGACGACTGCAGCGGAGGTAAATAGGGCGAGGGTGGTCGAGGTGTTGCGCACGCGCCGAACTGAACTCCCGTGCATTGCTTTGAGCGCCGATACCACATCCACAGTACGATTTCAGCGCCGATTCGTCAATTGTCCAGAACGATGGGTTTCCGGAAGTCTTTGATTATTCAAGGTAAGTGACTTGTCTGTGAGAGCGCCGAACAATTATCGAAGCGATTGGCACGGACCCTGCACTGAGATCACTGTGTCTGACCCCGAAACCCTTGGAGAGAACGAAGTCCAACGCCCTTAATCTGCCAGTTGCCGTCACCGAAAGCAGCCTGACCCTTTCTGCCTCCTTGACACAAATGCGGCCCTTTGGCGTTGGTATCACTCTCCAGGGGTTTTCTATTGCGCTGTCGCCCATTGACTCTACGGAGTTGCACGGAGGCAGTCCTCAGGTGCGGAGGAAGGGAGTCCTCCGTCTCTTGAAGGACTGGTACAGAATTGCCGTCATTGATACGGGTTGATTGTCCGGAGTGCGATTTTACCGTAACACCCCTGTCGCCTCAGCTGTCAAACGAAATTGTTTGAGCTGATTCTGAAGTGCCAGTGGAAGTTTTGATTCAGGGTATCTTGCGACACTCAATTGTCGAATGATGCGGGCCTGGAGAGGCGTACTGGAGTTGGTGCCTTGGTCGACATCGGTCTTGGAGTTGGTTACGTCGCCGTACCAGTCTTGCACCACCGCATCTGACACTTCAGCGGGGAGCATTTTCAACACCGCGGTGTGCCCGGCCTTGATCTTGTTTCGCAGGGACGGGAAGTCGCTCTGAGTCGCGACGATGGCATCCAGATAGTCGCGAGGAGCGCTGGCTTCGGGGGCCGAACGAGTTGGGGGAGCGACCGGGCGCGAAGGCGTACTTCGCTTCGGGGCTGAAGTTGTGGAACGTGCCTGTGAGACCGAGTCGGTGCTGCTCAGCGTTTCATCCGCCCACGACTTCAAGACCTGTACCAGTCCCTCGCTTTGTCCTTCGTCATACAGCCGCTGCTGAAGTTGCCGCTTTTGGGGAGTGTCTGCGGTGAGCAATGCGTCGGTAATACTTTGTTCCAGGCGGGCTTTCATTCGGGGGGTGGCTGCATGGAACTCGTCCTCAATGAGTTTCGACACCTGGGGTCCGAATGTTTTGACTAACTCACTGGCCAAGTCGGGACTGACCTCTTCATCCATCTCGGAAGTGGGGGTACGAGTCGGTGCTGCCTGTGATCCGGGAAGCAGATCCCGGGGATGAAATGGTTCGGCCTGGCCGAGTGAAATGTCCTCATCGACGGGAGCGCCCTCGGAATCGGACTCCGCTGGCAGCACCTCCTCTTCGGAATTTGGATCATGAGCCACAAAGCCGCTGGCATCGAACATCTGAATGTACTTCCCAGCAGCCATATTCAGTTTATCCGGGATAATCGGTTCCAACTGGTGAATCGTACGAGCGGCGATGTGGGCGGCCTTGGAATCCTTGAGCATGTCACGTGTCTTCGCGGAGAACGTCACGATCATGAAGGTCATGATGAGTACCAGCAGCGCTCCTTTGAGCAGTCCAAACATCGCTCCCAAGTGGCGGTTGTACTCCTTCATTTCCATCTTCTCGATCCAGCCGTTCAATGTGCGGGCAAAACCAAACGCCACAAACGACGCCAGCAAATAAGTAATAAACATGACAGCCCACTGGTTCGCGGGCGGGTCCAGTTTGATGTGCGGACCGATCACCTTGGACGCTGTTCCCGCGAATGTGACGCACAGCAGAATCCCCGCGATCCCAGCCAGTTGCCAGATCAAACCGCGTGAGGCCCCCCGCACAAGAAAGAACAACAAAATGCACACGACCAGAATGTCGTACCACATGGCGAATCCCCCGCACCGCAAGTCACGGAAGCCTCGGAATTGGGCTGTGACCATCACCGCAGTATTCTCAGGTGCAGTCTACTGGTGTCAGAGAATATGGGTAAAGAGCGATTTCTGCATGATTGTTCTCATCGATCGGGTGGCGAACTGTCGCGCGGCTAGACCCCACGCATTTCGCGTCGCAACGCAACCAGTTCCTCTTCCACACCATCGTCATTCGCCACGATGACCAGGATTTCTTCGCTGTACGGCATCGCTGGTGCATCGGTGGGGGCTGAGGTCCGGCGACGCTGGGCATCGGACAGCCGGGCCTCCAGCGCGTGCAGCGTGGTCTTCAGGTGGTCCCGCGTCGAGACTGCGGCGTGCAGTTGTTGCTCCAGACCCGCGATCAGATTCTCGACTTCTTTTTTGCGGGAGAGAGCCTGCCGGGCGAGGTCTTCGCGGTCGTTTTCCAGAGCCTGCCGGGCCTTGGACATCCATTCGCCGGTCTGAATCAGTTGCTCCGAGATCTCACACTCGACCTTGGCGACATTGTTGTGGGCGGTGCGGACGCTGCGCTGGGCACCGGAAATCCCCTCCTGCATCTCGCCGATGATCTCTTCGAGGGTGGCGTCGCGGTCCACTGCCCCGTCGAGGAGGGCGGTGAGGTTACAGGTCACAATTTCGGTCAGCCGACTGAAGTACGGCATTGCGGAATCTCCCAGCCAGACGCAGCATGCCCTCGCCACATCGGCCACCACACGGATTCAGAACTTCATCATGGCGCATCTTACGCAGTGAGGAGTGATGAGGCGAGACGCGACGACCCGTGGCCGTTCGATTCGCCTGATCTTTTCAGAACGCAAGAGCAGTGCTGTTGGATCATGCGAATTCCGAAATGACTGGAATCCCGTTTAGCTGCGACGCGAAGGCTTTGCAAAGCGGAGCATCCCTCACGTCCCGAACACCGCTTCCAGAGCATTCCGCATCACTCCGGCCTCGGGGCTGATCCGCTTCCCGGTCGTGGCCTCGGTCCAGTATTCGACCCCGATGATCCCCTGGTTCACGAGCATACCCAGCCCGTCAATGACCTGGCACTTCCGAGCCAGAGCGTCCCGCACGAGGTGCGTTTTCGGCGGGTTCGGGATCACATCAGCCACGACCATCCCGGCCCGCAACGTACTCACATCGAGATCGAGCCGCGCATCAATGTCCGGGTAGAGCCCGATCGAGGTCGCGTTGATCACAATGTCGGCACTCTCCGGAACCTGATAGGTCCGGTCCCACGGCACAAAGTTCACGTCCACTTTCACCCGATCCGTCAGCAATTGAGCCAACTCCTCGCCCCGCCGCGTCGAACGATTGACGACGGTGATCTTTGTCGCCCCGGCCAGAGCCACCTCCACGCCGATCGCCCGCGCTGCCCCGCCCGCGCCGAACATCACCACATGCTTCCCGGTCGGATCAACGAGTTCCCGAAGCGACTTCACGAACCCCTTGCCGTCGGTGTTCTCGCCGATCAGCTTGTCCCCTCGCCGCACCACACAGTTCACAGCCCCCATCAGCGAGGCCGACTCCCCCAACCCGTCGAGGTGCTGGATCACCGCCACCTTGTGCGGGATCGTGCAGTTGAACCCGCGAAAGCCCATCACTCGGGCTCCCTGCACGGCCTCTCGCAAATCGTTCGGGGCCACCTCGATTGTGAGATACCGCCAGTCGAGGCCGTGATACCGGTAGGCCGCCTCCATCATCACCTGCGTCGGGTTCTCGGCGACCGGCTGTCCGAAGCACGCGGTCAGTTCTTGCTTGAAGTTCAGTTCTTTGGCCATGAGGCGGGTGTTTCAGTGGGAGGATTGAGAAGGTGGGAAGCCCGTAACATGCCGAGAGACGACTTGCGATGCCAACGAATGCGACATTACAGGCGAGCCGGAGTGCGTCAGCACCTGGACGGGATCGGCATCACACGAGAAAACGCCGAATCCGGGGCCTGACGGCTACCGGCTCGCCGACCCCATTGCTGACCTGAATCACTTCGCCCCCTCCGACCGAGCTTTTGCCTTCGCCCGGATCTCCTCTTTGACCTTCGTCAACCGTTCCGGCCAGACAAACGTCGGAGCTTGCGACGGGTCGTAGCCTTGCAGGTGTCCCGCCAGCCGCGTCGTGGGATCGGTGTAGACCAACTCCGTCTCGCCGAAGACCTCCTCACACAGCTTGGCCAACTGCGGGTCGTATTCCTTGAGGAGCACGCGAGTGCGGACATGATTGTGGTCGTGGTCCGGCGGGCGGTTGTTATCGAACCACGACTGTACTCCTTCTGCGAAGTATTCATGGTGGTTGGTACTGGCATACTTCCCTTTCCAGAGACCGGCTTCCATGGCATTGTCATACGCCTGCTTCACTCGTGAGTCGAACGTCGGGTCAACATTGACCATCCCGCGCAGATGGATGTTGTGCGCGAACTCGTGAATCAGAATGTTCTCGGTCGAGTACGGGTCGCCGGGGTATTTCAGAATGTTCTCCTCCGCCGACGAACAGCACGGATCGTCCTGCGACCCTCCGGTCCCGCGAGCCCGGGCGTCCCAGTAGTCCTTCGGGGTCAGCTGGGCGAAGTCCGGCAGGTCGGTGGTGAACTCTTTCCAACTGATGATGCACATCCGCGACCCGCTCTTGATCATCGCCTCGCGGACATCGGGGCGATTGGCGAGCATCAGGTTGATGAGAAACTCCGCCTCGCGCAGCGCATAGTCGTTGACGTTGGCCGAGGCGACGATCGGGTAGCCGTGGGCGCTGATCGACTTCTTGTAGAACTCGGGCACCTTCCACTCGGCCGGGGGAGCCAAGATCGGTGTGAGCGCGGATGTGGCGGATGCGGCCTTCACGACACCCCAGACTTTGGTCAGCAGTTTTTCCATGTCCGGATCGTGCTTGACCAGTTCCTCGTGATTGAACGGGTAAAAGTCGTTGCGAGTGAAGAACGCCTCCGAGGTCTCCGCGAAATACTCCATCGGGTTCGTCATGGCATACGCCTTCTCCCGCCGGATGGGGATGCCGGTGCCGCTCCAGCGTTCGACATGGTCGTACGACTGGCTGTCCTTCGCATGGGCATACGCACTCGCGATGTCGTCATTGTCGAACCCGAACACCTGGTCGTGGTAGGCATGGGCCAGCTCATGCAGAGCAAAATTCGGCATCCGGTCGAGTTCCTTCTCGAACGTCTGAATGTTGGTGAACTCCACCCCCTGGACCATGTCCGGGTTTCGCTTCTGATCAACCAGCCACTGCCGCCCCGGATGGTATTCCGCACTCGGGCGAACGCCGGGATACAGTGGCGAAAACCACAGCGTCACCTCGCGCAGCTTCTTCACCGCCGGTGCCGGGACGACTTTGACGACCTCTTGCAACTGTTGCTGGAGGAGCTTGATCGCCGTTTCCGTCAGTTCGGGAGAATCCTTCAGCAGCGACTGCTCGATGTGCAGCGTCCAGCCCAGGATCTCTTTGGTCTCATAAGTGCGAGGAGCGGCGGGAGCCGGTTTGTCTTCGGCGATCGCGACTAATTCCATACTCAGCAGGACGCTCAACAGCAGCCCATAAGTCACACTCCACACAGCACGTCGCAGCATTGCACAGTCCTCAGCCAGCCATTGAGTCTTCATGTAGCCATCCTACCAAGTGGATCATCGGATGAGTCGACCTCATTGGCAACAGATCACTCACAGATCACGACGAATCTGTTTTCAAGTGAGTCAACAAATCGCCGGGGGTGATCGTCGAAGGCTCCAAAGAGCTGTTCCTCGCGTTCGTCCGCGAGCGGATCGACAAGTAGCTGGGATGAAAGCATTTCACGATTGCCTGTGCGCCCTCGTAGCTTGGACCCCTAGGTCCGAGCGAACGGACGTAGGCGTCCGTTCTACCATTCAGGCGCACACCCAATCGTCAAATGCTCTAGTGGTCCGTCAAGGCTTGATTTAAGGGTCCTGTCCGGGAGGGCGAGGCTCCCGCCGAGCCGCTCAGGCGAGTCGACGCGTCCCCTGGCTCTCGGCTCAGCAGGAGCTTCGCCCTCCCGCGCGGGCCTGGCTCAACCCCAAGATCAAGAGTTGACGGGACACTAGACCACGCTTGAACCATTGACTGTCGACAGACCCGCCAACGACACGTTCAGCTTCCCCGCCAGTTCGCTGATCTGCCGCCAGGTCTCATCCGGGATACTCACACCGTTCGCAGTGCGTTCGGTGGCGCGGCGGTCTTCGATCTCGCCGGGGAGGAGGATCTCGGTGACGCCAGGGGCGGTGCGGCTACTCTTGATGTGGGTAGTGTACCTGGCTATCCAGGCGTCGTACTCTTCGCGGGGGAGGAAATGCTCGACCGAGATGAGTGAGATCCAGACTCCATTGGCACCGCGCGGGAGGTCCGTGCGACCGATGCCGCTGCCGGAGAGGATGCCGCAGAAGACATCGATCATCACCGACAGGCCATACCCCTTGTGTCCCATCATTGGCCCACCCAGCGGCAGGATCGACCCCACAGGGGCGTTGTAGAACACCCCCGGATCGGTCGTCGGGTTCCCTTCGCTGTCGATGATCAGCCCCTCGGGGACGTGTTCCCCCTTCTGATACGACACGCGCAGCTTCCCCTCGGCTGTGGCGCTGGTGGTCATGTCGAGGACCAGCGCGGAGTCTCCCATCGGAGCAGACATGCTGATGGGGTTCGTCCCGAGTCGCCGCTCGATCCCACCGAATGGAGCGACGCCGCCGGGGCCAGGTGCGTTGACGCACATCGTGGCCAGGAACCCGGCCTCCGCCGCCCGCTGGGTATACGCCCCCAGCCGACCGATGTGATTGCAATTGCGGATCAGGACCGTCGATGTCCCGGTCTCACGGCCCTTCACAATGGCGATGTCGAGAGCCTGGGTCATGATGACCTGACCGAAGTTGAAACCACCATCGATCAGGGCATACCCCGGGGCCTCCTTGAGGATCGTCAGCGGAGCCCCGAGTTTGACGTGCCCGTCCTGGATCATCTGCACGTACTGAACAAGACGCATCACTCCGTGGCTGTCGTGACCGACCAGATTGGCATCGGCGAGTTCGTGACCGACGATGGCGGCATCAACAACGGAAACACCGGCCCCCTCCAAGAGACGCGTGGCCAGAGAATTCAGTTGAGAGTGGGTCAGGACGGGCATTAAGCAGACTCGGGAAGCGTTGACCATCGCCTCAATCCCGACCAACTGTCGCAGCCAGGACGATGGAGAAAGGCCGGGACCAGGAGCCGCGACTATAGCGAAATACGGAGAGGCTGTGGATCACGGGACGGCGAATCCAGGAATCCGACATCGATCCCGCGGTGCCAGCAGCTACTCGTGCCGCATGATGCACTGGCCCTTGAGCTCAGTGCCCGAGAGATACCGACCGGCGATATACCCGACTTTATCGTAAGGGACTTTGACCGTGACCTGGCAGATATCCTTCGGTTGTGCGGCACTCAACAGATCGTTCGGGTCTGGATTGCCAGCCCCAGGATTCACCACGATGTCGACCGTGATATCTGCCTGTGACACCCCGACGGAGTCGGACACGAAAGCCTTAATCGCCGTCGTGACAGTCGCATTCGTGGCTCCATCCACGGACGATTCGCGAGCTCCAAAACGGGCCGCGTTGGTGATGAGCTGGCCGACCATCATGGCTCGTCCAAACTCGACAATTCCCATCACGACCATAAAGAAGATCGGCAGCACAATCGCCATTTCGACGGTGGCTGCACCGAGTCGACGTGTTGTGGACCGTGTACTCCGGCAACGCATGGGAGTTCTCCAACGAGGTCAGTAGGAAGGCGCAGAGGGAATTCACCTTCCATCCAACTTCAGAACCCTAGCTCGCAGTCCATCAGGTAGGGGGAAATTGAGAAAAAAAACGATGTCTGATACTGTTGATGTGTTCCGGGCGAACGGGCTGGCTCCGTTCTGGCGGATGTAGCGGTTATTCACCACAGGTGCCTACGGCCATGTCCACTCCGAAAACCATCTTCAAACGGATCATTGATGGGGAAATTTCAGCGAAAATCCTGTATGAGGATGAATTCTCACTGGCATTTCACGATGTGAACCCCCAGGCCCCGGTCCATATTCTGGTGATCCCCAAACAGGAGATCGCCTCACTGGCTGAACTGGAACCCGCCGATGCCGGGTTGATCGGCCACTTGTTTCTCGTTGTTCAGAAGATCGCCGCCGAGCAGGGTTTGATCCACGGATACCGAGCGGTCATCAACACCGGTCGGGACGGCGGGCAATCGGTCGACCACCTGCAT
>JANOKO010000133.1:0-4166 GCA_031419335.1 Planctomycetota bacterium | reverse complement strand
GGCGGAGAGCAGGATCATGCACAACATTTCGGTATAGACCAGATCGGGCCACACCAGCACCTGCTCGCTCAATTCCGACTCCGCCAGCGGACGGCCAGCGGCCAAACGGCGATCGTTGTCGACCGCCTTCTTAAAGAACAGCCAAGTAAAGTACCCGCCCAGAAACAGCATCCCTACGATGGGTACGTTGTCGGGCTTCCCGACAATCTGCCGGAAGTCGTAGTCGGTCATGCTCAGACCGAGGAACAGGCAGGCCGCATTGAACATGATCCAGCCGACTGTATCGCCAGACAGAAACTCCCGCTTCCAGATCATCACCGCAAAAGCCAGTATCGACAGACCGAAGTAAATTCGGGCGTCCGAAAAGATCATGTCCACAATGGACTTAAACCAGTTCGGCAACCGGATCAGAAAGTCCTCGGGAGCCGAATTCGCCGTCAAATGCGCGACCGCCATCAGCATCAGAAACGCCGTGTAGAACGCCCACACCGTGGCCTTCGGGATGTGCTGAAAGCCCAGCACTGAGTCGTAATCGCCGTCCCTCTTGAAGCTGCGCAGCGTCCAGCCGACGTTCGCCAAGAACAGCAGCGTATACAGCCAGCCAAGGCCGTGGATCACGCTGTGAGTCAGATCGGGATGCGCGTGCATGAGGTTCGGACTTCTCGGAACCAGTCGCCGGGCCAAGCCAGCGACCGGAGTTTCTCAAACTCAGAGGACCACACCAAACTCTCGCTGCGAGACCGGAGAAACGTGGCACGGGCGTCCCGCCCGTGTATCCCTAGGGATCCGCATGGGCCAGAGGCCCATGCCACGTTTCACAACCGGCCTACAGCGGCTGACTGATTCCACCGTCTTTGCGGACCCGCCAGAAGTGAATCGCAATCAGCAGCGACACCACGACCGGAATGGCCACACAGTGCAGAATGTAGAATCGGTTCAATGTCTCTTCACCGACGTTCCGGGCACCCAGCAGCAGGAACCGGGCATCCGAGGCGTTGGTAATCAGGTCGTAACCCCCGACGTTCAACAGCTGGAAACCCGGACCCTCATGCCCCAGGAACGGATGGGCTCGGGCCATATTCGATCCCACGGTGATGGCCCAGATGGCTAACTGATCCCAGGGGAGCAGATACCCGGTAAACGACAACAGCAAGGTCAACACCAGCAGCAATACCCCGATGACCCAGTTGAACTCGCGCGGCGGTTTGTAGCTGCCGGTGAGGAACACGCGGTACATGTGGAGCCAGACGGTAATCACCATCGCATGGGCTCCCCAGCGGTGGATTTCCCGCATGATGCCCAGCGTGGTGACATCGCGCAGAGCGCGAATGTCGGTGAACGCCCACTCCAGAGTCGGGCGGTAGTAGAACATCAGCAGCACGCCGGTCAGCGTCTCGACCAGGAACAGGAAGAAGGTCACTCCCCCCATGCACCAGGTGTACGACAACTCGATCCCGCCCTTCTTGGCCGACACCGGATGCAGGTGCAGGAAGAAGTTGGTCAGCACGACGACAGCCCGGTTCCGGCGGTCCGTCGGAGCCGGATGGCGGAAGATGCTCCGCCAGATCTGCGAATTGCGAATGGTCTCACCGATCGACATGCGAAAATCCCAAGCTGTCGGTCACGAATGAATTGGGTCCGTCATTCACGAATTCGTCCCGGACAGCCTCCTGACGGGAAGGCCGGACGGGTGTTGTCGACTTAGACCTTTACGAACGATTTCGGGTCGTTCCATTGGCCCAGCTCTTCTTGGAACTTCACGCTCTTGTCGACTTCCAGAGTGCCATCTGCCCCGAGAACTAGACCGACTCGCTCCAACGGACGCGGCGCCGGACCTTCGAAGTTGACGCCGTTGATGTAGAAGCCGGAGCCGTGGCAGGGGCACTTGAACTTCTGCTCGGCGTCGAGCCAACTTGGCGTACACCCCAGGTGGGTGCAAACCGAAGAAAGCGCATAGAGGACATCTTGGCCGTCATAGCCGTCCGTGTGAACGATCCAAACAGCGCGGGTCGCCTTGTACTTTTCGGAGACAGTCCCCAGCGGGTAGTCTCCAATCGAGCCGACCTTGAACTTACTCGGCAGTTCCAGCACCGTGTTCGGCATCATGAACCGGGCCATGCCCAGGGTCCACAATCCACCAATCGCACTGAGCAGCGTCCACCCCATGTAGTACGGAACGCAGAGGGCGGCAAACAGAGCTGCGGGAAACGACCGGCGGAGGAGTTCCTGCTTCTTGCCTGTCGGAGCAGTCTTGGCGGGCAACTTCGGCTTGGCGACCATCGGCTCGGCCAAGGTCACAGCGGTGTCGCTCTTGGCGGCAGCCCCTTCTCGCATCGCCTTGATCATTTCAGCGGGCGACTTGCCAGCGGCTACCGGGGCGGCGGCTTTCGGAGCTGCAACTGCGGGAGCAGCCGCACTGGCTGCGACCGGAGTGCTGGCGGCGGCAGGGGTGGCCCCCTTCGCTCGTATCGCCGCCATGATGTCTGAGGTGCCCTTCGGTTTGGCAGCCGGGGCGGACGAAGCAGCTGCGGGAGCAGGTGCTGTGGTAGCAGGCGGTGCGGCAGGAACAGCTCCCTTGGCCCGAATTGCGGCCATGATATCCGCTGTGCCCTTGGGCTTCGCCGTCGGAGCGACCGGTGCGGCGGGAGGCGCAGCTTCGACAGAGGAAGCTGGGGCCTCAACAGGAGCAGGGGCCGCAACAGACGCAGGCAAACCTTCAGCGGGCTTCTTGCGAAGCATCGCCATGATTTCTGCGGTCGATGGTTTCTTGTCAGTCATGGTGGTGTGTGGTCATGATGACGGGCGGACTTGAAGCCCGGCCCACACGGGATGGGCCAAACCGCGAGGAACCCGAACCGAGTTCGCCCCATGCACGGAGACTCAGACAGAACTGTCCGAGCCTGTGAATATCGCGCGAATCATGGCAGGTGTCTGGAAAGGTGACAACGTAACCCACGAATCGCCACGGGGGATTCTCACACTCAAGAAGCCATTCGGCCTTGAGCCAATCAGCCACGGGGTTTACGACTTCTCTGAAAGTCCGATCGAACCCGTGGGATAGGTAGCCAGCCTGTCATGACTGTGTTCGGTGGCAGTTGACTACGACGAATGACAGCTGGAAGCCTATCCCATTGGCCTACAGATCCTCGTCCGACTGCATCACGCCCCAGCCGTCCGGCTCGCCGCCACATTCGCGGGCGATGTCCCCCAGCTCCAACTCGACACGGCAGATTTCTTCATAGGTCGGAACAATCGTCACCAGACAAATGACATCGAACCCTTCGCCTAGCGATTCGTCAATCTCGCCGAACTCGTCCTCTTCCGCATCTTCCATCAGTTCGGAGTTATTGTAGATGTCGACATCGATATTCATGTTCGACATGCGCTGCTCCATCTCTAGCGCCGAATCCTCATCTGGAAACAGATGGCAAAATTCGATCTCGTGCTCCTGGGTCAGATCCATCCCCGCGTCAACCATCGATTGCAGGACTGCACCATTGGCATCATTCGGAAATTGCATGGGACACTCCTGGGTCCGTCGAGACTCGAAACCGACCGACAGCCAAGGCTGCCACATCCCGCAGGATAACGGGCGATTTCGATGAGACAACTGGATTCAAGGAAATTTGGCTGGTTTCCTCGTAGGACGGCCTTTCCAGGCCGTCCCTCCGTGATCCGGTCCGCAGCATTATCATCAGTCGTGTACCTACCCCTGAGTGCCCACCGTGAAGGGTTTCCGAATGGTGTTTCCCGAGATTCTGCCCCCTCTCCCCCACAATCGGCACTGCGTTCAGGGAGGACTCGCTTGCGAGGGCGAAGGGGCCGGAATCGTGTTGGCAACCTTGTGACGTGGTCCCGGAGAAATCCTTCTCGGCGTTGCCTGTCTGGGGACGGCCTGGAAAGGCCGTCCTACAATGACTCGATTGCAGTCCACCCCGCCCATCGCCGACACTCGGTCCCTCGCGGTGGCCTGCGCCGCAGATCCCGTTCCGTTCCTGAATACCCGTGTGTGCCCCCTCGTGAGCGATCTCCCTTCCACTCCCAACGCCGCGTCGAAGCCCAGCCAGTTGGTCGTCTTCCTGGTGGTGTTCATCGACCTGCTGGGGTTCGGGATCGTGATTCCGGTGCTGCCCCGCTATGGCGAGGTGTTCGCCGTCGGTCGCCCG
>JANOKO010000132.1:0-1035 GCA_031419335.1 Planctomycetota bacterium | reverse complement strand
TGGATGATCTCTACCCCAGAACCCACCCCTTGCGGTACTCTCGACCGAGGAACTTCTCCGCCTCCGGAGCGTTCGGGAACTTCATGTTCACCGCGTCCCACTCCAGCTTCTTCCCGGCGCGATACGCCACGTTGCCGAGGTGATTCGCCTCGGTCAGTGGGCCGCTGTAGCCGAAGTGGCAGGTTGTCGGGGCTCCGGTTTTGCAGGCGTGAATCCACTCGGCGTGGTGACCTATTGAAGGCGGGATCGTCGGCTCAGGACGCTTGAAGTCCTTGACGTTCGGGCCAAGTAATAGCTCGTGCTTGGAGTAGTCGGACAGGATCTGGCCGTTCTGGCCGACGAACAGCACGCCGCTGTCCCACTGGGGAATCTTCTTGTTGGTCCAGACCTCGGGCTTGTGAGTCCCTTGATACCACGTCAGCGACAGCGGCCCGCGCTCCCCGCGCGCGGCGTACTCGTACCTGACGTGCATACTGGCTGGGGCCAACTCCAGATGGGCAGGTCCGCCGAAGGGCTCGATCGTCTTCGGGGCGTCCAGGTTCAGGGCCCAGAACGGGAGATCAATCCAGTGGCTGCCAAGGTCGGACATGGTGCCATTGGCGAAGTCCCACCAGCGGTACCACTTGGGGCCGGGGAAGTAGACCTCGTGAAACGGACGTTCGGGAGCGGGGCCGAGCCAGAGATCCCAGTCGAGGTTCGGCGGGATCGGTGTCGAGTCTGCGGGACGATCCTGAACCGAGACGATGTCGCCGTACTTCTTGGCGTCTTCCAGTGACTGCAACCCCCAGGCTCGACCGACCCACACATGGACCTCGCTGATCGCTCCGATCGCGCCGGCCTGGACCAGTTCCACCACGCGGCGGTAGTTGTTCTCGGCGTGGATCTGCGTCCCCATCTGCGTCGCGACGCCCGCGACCTTGGCGGCCTCGGTAATGATCCGGGCCTCGCGGACGTTGTGCGTCAGCGGCTTTTCGCAGTAGACGTGCTTCTTTGCCTTCAGGGCGGGCAGCGTGGCGAACGCATGCGTGTGCTCGG
>JANOKO010000131.1:0-10430 GCA_031419335.1 Planctomycetota bacterium | reverse complement strand
TTTTTGTAATTCCTCTTTTTTTTGCTTCCTTTGCCACCTTCGTGTTCAAAACTCAATCGGGAAGTTGTCTTGGACCATGTCCTAAGTGGTCGGCGGCCAGTGCGAGTCAGGCGGCTCGTGAGGCTCACGGCACCGATTGAGTAGCCGGTTCAGCGTGGCCAGTTGCTTTGGCGTCATGTGGCCCAACTGCTGTGCGTGACACTGCCTGACGGGGTCGGCGAGCGAGTCGAGAAGTTCGACTCCCGCCGAAGTGATGCCGATCAGGACGACTCGGCGATTCTCGCTGAGCCGCTCGCGGTCGATCAGCCCTCGGGACTCCAACCGGTCGAGCAATCGCGTCATATCGGGAGCCCGGGATACCAGTCGATTTCCCAGCTCCAGTGTCGGCACCCTCCCCGGATCCACCGCTCGCAACAGTCGTAGTGTGTTGTATTGCTGAGCGGAGAGGTCATGCGCCCCGAACAGGCGGTCTTCAAAGGCTTTGAGGAGGTCATACGTCCGCCACAAATTGAGGAACGCCGCCTGCTCGACCGAGTCGAACCGACGTTTCGAAAGAGCGGAGGGGGCGGATCGCGAGGTCGCCATGTGGGGGTGCCTGATAAGTGTTAGAACAACTATTGTCTAACCGGATATATGACCTGTCAATGGAGGTCTGTGGCTCTGCGGCGGCGAACAGAAGTCATTCCGTTGCCGTGGGATAGGCTTCCAGCCTGTCGGCCCCTCGATCAGAATCTGAAATCGTGTTCATTCAGGAGATTGGGGCGAAAGTAATTTCAGAACCCAGCAGTTCCTCTGCGAGCCTGCCATCCCGATCCCGAACACAGAAGATGACAGGCTGGAAGCCTATCCCACTCACGCGATGGGCGGAGTCACGGGAACTGGGGCACTGCGTCCGAACAGGCGGGCCAGGAATGTCCTGGCATCCAGCGCCAGGCTAAAGCTCAGGGGGATTAGGACCAGCGTGAACACCGTCGACACGATCAGTCCGCCCAGGACCACACTCCCCAGTCCTCGATACAGCTCGCTCCCGGCTCCGGGGATGAACACCAGCTTGCCGCTGGCATTCCACGACGGCATCGGCACCACCAGCGGCAGCATCCCGAGTACCGTCGTGATCGTACTCATGAAGATCGGACGCAGGCGGGTCCGCGTGCTGTCGAGGATCGCCGCCTGGTGATCCATCCCGCCCTTCATGTTCTGCAAGGCTTGATGCACAATCAGGATCGCGTTGTTCACCACCACCCCGATCAGGATCACGAACCCCAGCATCGTCAGCGTGTCCATCGGCTGGGGGAACCAGACATTGAGCAGCGCCAGCCCTGCGAATCCGCCGACCATACCCAAGGCCACGCTGGTCATGATGATCAGCGGGTAGAAGTACGACTCGAACAGCGCACACATCAGCAGGTACGTGATCAGCCCCGCCATGAGCAGGCTCCCCTGCATGGCTCGCTGCGTGTCCTGGAGTTTGTCGGCGGTCCCCGCAAAGCGGATCTGGTACAAGCCGCCTTCGGTGAGTGGCGAGCCGAGGAGTGGCATGCGAATTTTCTCGTCGGCCAGCGAGATCGCCTCGTCGAGGGCCATCGTGGAACTCGGCTTGATCTGGACTGTAATCGATCGTTGCCGCTCGATATGGTTCACGACCTCAGGGCCTCCCGTGGCTTTCACACTGGCCAGACTGGCGATATTCACGACTCGGCCGGTACGAGTGCTGACAGGCAGGTTTGCCAGGTCTTGGGATTGGCGAGAGAACTCGTCAGCTCCATAAATCACCAAGTCGATCTTTCGCCCGTTGTGCCAATAGTCTCCGGCATAAGCCCCGTCGACCAGAGCATTGACGGCGTATCCCAGCTCTTCAGTCGTGACGCCCAGGTCAGCGGCATGATCCCAATGGGGGAGGATATGGAGTTCCGGATTGGTGGATTCGGGATTGGTCATCGGCCTGACCTGATGTCCCAGTTCCGGGTGCTCAAGATTCGGAGGGAAGACTCCTTTCCCTTGGTACGGTCCGATTCCCGCCGCCTGCATGTAGACCATCAGGCACAGCTGATTGAGTCTTTCAATGGATGGACCGGTGATTTCGACATCGACAGCCCGTCCCCCGGACAAGCCGCCCTGAAACAAACTCGATTGCTGCACAATCGGGATGACGCCCGGAATCTGTCCCGCAGCTCGCTGCATTACCGGCACGAGCTGTGAGGCCACCAGAGGGTCTTCGGCTGCGGCTCCCATGAAGAGAAATCCGCCCCGAGCCACGAAGAAAAAATTCTTAATTCTTGGGCCATCGAGGGCAGCCTCTTCCAGCGAACCCGCTTCGGCCTCCCAGTATTTGGCCATATCGTCTTCGACGCGGCGACCGACCTTAATCATCTGAGGAACATTGTACCCTGACGGCGGCAACAGAATCGCGAAAACCAGATTGCGGTTCCCTTCGGGCAGGTATTCCATCCGGGGCATCATGAGCAGTGAGCCCCAGTACGACCCCGACACCATCAGGGCCACGATTCCCAATCGTACCACGGCGCTGCCTCGAATTGTCATCATCAGCTTGAGCCAGTCGACAAAGCCATTAACCATTGACGTAATCAGCCCCGGCTTTTCGACTTCCGTTCCAAACGGGCTGGAGGAACCGTGGGCCTTGGTCCCATCGGCAAGGACAGGATGCGGCTTGAGAATCTTGCTCGCTGCCACCGGAACCACGGTGAATGACACGACCATCGACAGCACGTTGGCATAAGTGATCGCAATCGAGATATCGCGGAACAACTGGCCTGCTTGCCCCTCGATCAGGATGATCGGGATGAGGACCGCCAGCGTGGTACAGGTATTGGCGAACACCGCACCCCAGACTTCGGCAGTGCCGCGAATCGAGGCTTCTTCCGGGGACTCCCCCATCTCATAGCGACGGAAAATGTTTTCGAGAACCACGATGGCATTGTCGACCGCCATCCCCACCGCGAACGCCATCCCAGCCAGACTGATCACGTTGATCGAGCGGCCCAGCGCCTTGATAAAGATAAACGAGGCGATGACGCTGATCGGGATCGAGATCCCGATCACCGCCACCGTGCGGACGTTTCGCAGGAAGACCCACAGCACCAGCAGGGCGAGCGCGCTGCCAACGTAGATGTTCTCTTCGACCATGTCGACGGCTGAGTGGATGTACTCAGTCTGGTCGTAAACTTGTTCGAGTACGAGTCCCTTCTGAGCGAGAACACCAGAGTTCAGTTCTTCAATGGCAATCCGCAGATTGTCTCCGTGGATGCGGCGCGACTCTGCCAATTCAAACTCGGTAATCTTGCCATCGCGATCCAAGTCGAGTTCCCCACGCGGCGGTCCCATGATTTCGAGGACGTTGGTGCCGGGGGCCTGCTGGCAGTTGATCGCCAGTCCGTTGACCCCTTTTTGTCGCACGACCCCATCGGGCTTCTTGTAGTCGATGCCGACCGTGCCGATATCGCGAACTCGTACCGGGGCATTGTCGCGAATGGCGACGATGGCTTCGGCGACTTTCTCGGGGGTGTCGAACTGGCCGAGGGTGCGGACGATGTTGCGCTGCTTCCCCTCCCAGATGTCTCCTGCGGAGACGTTGATGTTCTGCTCACGGAGGGACCGCTGGAGGTCGGCCACCGTCATGTGGTGAGCTGCGAGCTTGGCCGGGTCGACGACGACGCGGAACTCTTCCTCCTGACCGCCGAGGACGTTGGAGGCCGCCACGCCCGGCACGCGCTCGAAGCGGGCCTCGATGAAGTCCTCCGTGAACTTCCGCATGCGCGTCGGATCGGCCCGTCCCCGCAACAGCTCCTCAATCACCGGGTACTTCGCCTGCAATCCGGTCAGCCGACCGAGATCGACCGGTCGACTGCCATCGAGATATTTCTTCAGCGGCTCCTGCAATTCCGGGTGGACCTCTACGAACGACTGGAGTTCATCGAGGCTGGGCGGCAGCGGTTTGAGGATGATCCAACACACGAATTCGGTGTTCGCCGCTCCCTCGCTGATTGTTGGTTCGCGGGCATCCACCGGATACTTGGCCACCAGATTCAGCTTGTCGTTGATCCGCGCCCGGGCATCAGCCAGTGGGGTGCCGACGGGAAAACGCAAGGTGATCGTGGATGACCCATCCCGGCTGCTGCTCTTGAACTCGCGCAAGCCCTAGACACTTTAGAGCTGCTCTTCAACTACGTCGGTGATCTCGCGTTCGACCTATTGGGCACAGGCCCCCGGCCAGACGGTGGTCACGGTGATCTCCGGCTCGGAAACATCGGGCGTCAACTGGACCGGAGTCGCGATCAGCGAAACGACGCCGAATAGGAGCGAGAGTAGCACGCACACCGTGACCTTGACGGGGTTCTCGATGCAGAAGCGAATGAATTCCATGCGAAAAGCCTTGGCGGGCACAGTGGTGGTCAGAGCCCGCGATTCTATGTGACCCGCAGACAGGACGCAGCCATTCCCGTATGAGATTTGGGAATACCGGTAACACTCCGACGAGCTCCGGGGTCAGCGAGTGGACTCACGGCAGTGGCTGTCCTTAGTCCAAAGCATTCGTCATGGAACTGATGTCGACTCACATGGTCGCCGGAATACCCTGGGCGTGTTGATCCATGTCTGGGTGCGAAAGGGGCAAACGGATTGTCTGCTGAGCGTGTTCTTCTCCGTCTACGATTCAGACCTTCTTAGCCGAGCCTGGGTCCACTCCGTCGCGAGTGCGAAATGTACTGAGAACTCGTTATGAGTCGCCAAGCTCTCGGCCATTCCACGGTCTGTCTCAAAGAGAGACCCCGGGACTCTCGGATGTCCCCGCAGTGGAGCGAGGTGATCTCACACGCATCGCGTATTCTCAAGCCAATTCACTCTGGGAGTCCAGCCTTCCGGCGGCCTGCCGGAGTCTGTAGGCTGGACTCCAACGCTCTGTGTACCGCTGATATCATCCGTTCACCCATCCCGAACACGAGGAATCTCCCTTGGAAGCCGCCTCTCGATACGAGCTGTTGGAGACGCTCGGCACAGGCAGTTTTGCGACGGTCTACCGCGCTCGCGACAACGAACTCAACCGAGAGGTCGCGATCCGTCAGATCCATTCTCAGCTTCTGGACGACCCAAGATTTCTCGATCGCTATTGGGCCGAGGCCCAACTGTTGGCTTCGGTTCAGCACCCGCATATTGTCACGATTTATGACATCGTGCGGAGCAAGGGGTGGCTGGTCTTGGAATTGATGCAAGCGAACCTCCGTGATCGTTTGTGCGGTCGCCCGATGGACTTGCGGGCATTACGTACGACTCTCATCCACGCCCTCAAAGCCCTCAAGTATTTGCACAGCCGGGGGATCATTCACGGAGACATCAACCCGGCGAACTTGATGGTCGACCATCGCAAGCGGGTCAAAGTCGGCGATTTCGGCATTGCCCGCCGGGTGGCCCGCACGGATGGCAGCGTCAGCCGGGGAGCGTCGAAATACATGGCCCCCGAGGCTCTATCCGGCGATATCGCCAATGTCGGTCCATCGAGTGACCTCTACTCACTCGGATTCAGTTGTTACGAGTTGTTGTGTGGAACTGCCTTCGCGGACTTGTTTCCCGGATTGAATCTGCAGGGGGGCCATGCGCCAGCCGCGTGGATGATGTGGCACGCCGCCCCCGACCGTAGACTTCCCCCGATCGGCCACGTCTTGGAAGGAGTGCCACCCGACCTGGCTGCTGTCATCGAGCGCTTGATTGAGAAAAATCCAAAGGCCCGGTTCCAGTCGGCAGACGAGGTCTTGTCGCAACTCGGCGACGACTCGAAGGGTGCTGATCGTGAGGCCAGTGGGGGGGATACGCCCGCTGCCGAACCGACTCCGCCCGGTCCACGCTGGTGGATCGTCTTGCTGTTTGCATGCTCAGTGCTGGTGTCGTTAGCGATCCTGTTCCAGCCATTCGGAACCTCGAAACCGAAGGGCGCAGCGCCCGCCAAACATGCGATCGTACGGAAGGCCGATCTTGCGCGGAATGTGTTGGAGATCGAGGACCAGATCACCGGCATCCCCGAGGAATCACGGCTTCCACTGAAGTCGATGATCCGGCTCAAGCTCCAGGGAGAGGCCGAACAGCTCATCCTGCCCAAAGATATCCAACCCGGTGACTGGATCGAAATTCAACCCGCTGCGACTCCTGATGGCGAGGTGACGCTGTTCATCTCAAGGCCCATTCGTCATCGGGGTGTGGTGCGGCAAGTCGACGTGGCAGCCGGGCAACTCTCCGTATCGATCAGCTCTGGTCGACTCCAGGATGAGCTGGCGATGCATGTTCCCGAGCGGGCGAAAGTCAGCCTGAACGGGCAGTCCGCGACGTTGAAGGATCTTCGGCGGGATGATCGTATCGAGGTCGAACATCTGCTCGATCCGAGGGGCATCAAGGGGGAACTGGTGAGTACCCTGGTTGTGTTGCGGACTCTGGAATCAACGGGGTTTGTCGAGTCGATCGACCTCCCGAATCGCGAGCTGCTCATCACCGAAGCACGTGGTCAAAAGAGTGGCCGCCGCCTGACATTAGCCGCCGATGCCACGCTGGCATTCTCCAGCGGGCAACCACTCACTCTCGATGAACTCCGCGCAGGGGACCGGATTGCCGCGCAAGTCGACTCACTCATTCGCGCGATCGTCGTCACCCGCGGCGACAGCACCGAGCAGGGGCTGTTCATCGAGTCGCGCGAGGACAACACATTCCTGATGCGGGCCGATTCGGGGAACGAAATTCTGCTGTCGATTCTGCCGGAAACCGACATCCGTCTGGGCCAGGAGCGGGTCACACTGGACGCACTCCGACCGCAGATCGACCGCCTGAGCGTGACCGTTCACAACACCGAACGCCGACAGCAGATCGCGACCTCCATCGACGCCACGCGCAGCGTACGGCATGACCGCTGGACGATCCTGATTGGAAACGGGACATTCGACGACCGTACCCTCACTCCCTTGCCCCACCTCACCACGGATGCCGAGTCACTGCATCGCACACTTCTGGGTCGCTATTCCGTCGACCCGAACTGGAGTACCTTGCTCCTCGACAAGGATGTGATGACCGTCCGCGATGAGTTCCAGCGTCTGCTCCCCCGCGTGACCGCACCGATGCAGTTGATCGTTGTCGTGCTGGGTCACGGATATCTGGGTCCGGACGGAAAGGCCTACATTGCCTTGCATGACTTCCAGTGGTCAGCCATGGCGACCACCGGCTTACCCCTGGATGGGTTGGTGGATTTACTCGAACGCTGCCCGGCGAAGGAAAAGCTGCTGTTGCTCGATCTGACGCACGCCGGAGATCACCCGGATGTGAAAGGTCAACCCGACCTGCCGAAGCTGCTGTTGACCCTTCAGACCCCACTGAAGACCGTCCGAATCATTGGTGCCTCGTCCGAGAACGAGCGCAGCGTCCCCATTGAGGAGGGTCGCCGCAGTTGGTTCGGATCGCACCTTGAACAGGCCTTCTCCGGGACAGCAGACATCGATCGAAACCTGACAATCACATCCGACGAACTGCTCAAGTCGCTCGAATCCGCCGCCTTTGCCAGCGACCCCCCCGCGCAGCAACACC
Source organism: Planctomycetota bacterium (assembly GCA_031419335.1). Taxonomy (GTDB): domain Bacteria; phylum Planctomycetota; class Planctomycetia; order Planctomycetales; family Planctomycetaceae; genus TH-plancto1. The sequence goes on along the minus strand of JANOKO010000131.1, from coordinate 2,858 downwards.
CGTTCCTGTGGCCGCTCCCGGAGTAAAGCCAGGTCAGTCCGATGGGCGAACCAGCGCGTCGCAGCGCGTCGATGAGACACCGTGGTGAATTCATCGCTCGTTTGTGGACGAGTCCCGACTTACAACCGCGTAATCGTCTCGTGCAGGTTGAGCAGAATTCGCGAGACGGAGGTCCATGCCGCCAGTTCTTCGGTGTTCTCGTTGGCAGGTGACTGGCCGAGGGAGAGCAGTTGCTTTGTAGCGACCGGGTCGCTCTGGAACCGTTCGGCGTGCTTGTGGAGAACGCCTTTCAGGAGAGTGATCTCTGCCGGGTGCGGGTCGCGGGAGAGGACTTGATGGTAGGCCCACTTCAGGCGGCTCGGCGTGTCGCTGCCTCCTTCCTTGAGAATTCGAGTCGCGAACGCCCGTGCCGCTTCGATGTAGGTCGGGTCGTTGAGCAGCGTCAACGCCTGTTGCGGAGTGTTCGAGCGCGGGCGGTCGGCGACGCACTCTTCTCGGCTGGGAGCATCGAACGCCAGCAGGCTCGGGTGTAGGAAGCTGCGCTGCCAGTGCGTGTACATCCCCCGGCGGTGCTGCCGCTCGCCGGAGTCATCCGGCCAAGTGCGACCGGGGAAGTTGAGGTACTCCCAATACCCGGCGGGCTGGTACGGGAAATCACTCTCACCACCGATGCGCGGCGACAGCAGCCCGGCCACCGCGAGGGCGTTGTCGCGGATGAACTCGGCATCGAGACGCACGCGCGACTGCGATGACAATAGCCGGTTAAACGGGTCGGCAGCCTTCGCCTCGGGGGAGAGAACCGAGCTGCGACGGTAGGTCTCCGAGTTCACAATCAACCGAATCATCTGCTGCATGTTCCAACCTGAGTCGCGGAACTCGACCGCGAGCCATTCGAGCAACTCCGGATGCGTCGGCCACTCGCCCTGCGTCCCGAGGTCCTCCACCGACTTGGACAAGCCCTGGCCGAAGTACAGCTTCCAGAGCCGGTTCATGAAGACTCGCGATGTCAACGGGTTCTCTTTCGAGGTCATCCACTGCGCGAGATCGAGCCGGTTCAAACGGCGGCCCTCGGCGGTAAGCGGTTTGAACTGCGACGGAATCTGCGGTGAGACTTCCTCACCGGAGTCGTCCATCCAGTTCCCTCTGGCAAGGACTCGCACTGCGCGCGGGGCACCGGCGGTCGAGATCAACGAGGCCGGGACCGTTTTCAGCAATGCCGCCTTCTGGTCCTGCATCTGCTTGAGAGCGTCACGCTGCGGTTGGAGTTCGGGCGAGCTGTCGCGAAGATAGGTGACGATCGCTGCCGACTGCTCGGGGGTCCGCTTCGCAGAGTCCACGGCCAAGGCCGATTTCACCTGCGGCGGTGCCCAGTGCTCGACTGGCTTGGCGCTGGTCGTTAGCGAGACGCGGAACCGCCCGATGTTGTGCTGGACATACTGCGATTGAAACTGCAACTGAATCTGGATCTCGTCGCCTGCCGCTCCGAGTGGCTTTTCTAGTTGAAAGGCACCCTCATGCGGCAGGCCAATCTCGGGCAGCACCGCCCAACCCGACTCGTTCTTGCCATCGATCGCAGTGCCGATATCGTGACCGTTTTGCGAGTGGTCGGCCACCGCCTTCACCAGCTTAACCGGCTTGGGGCCATCGGCAGCGATGGTCTCGACCTTGAACTCGGTGAGGACGTAATTCCCGTTCGGAGCAGTCCCCGGTCCCTTCGATGGAAGGTCGGCATCGGTCAGCACTTCGAGTCGAACCCCGGTCACAGCGGCTGCCGGGAGCTTGAGCCTCAGCAGGTAATTCTCTACGGCGGCGACCTTGCCGGTCGACTTCAGCGAGCCATCGTCTTGAATGGCGATTAGCGACTCGCCTTGCACCTTGGCCTCAGTGGGAGTGACAGGTTGCCAGACAACGCTGGCGGCTGAGTCGGAGGACGCAGTGACCGCGCGTTCCTCGGCGAGTTGTGAGAGCATTGTCGTGATCGCTGCGAATTCGGCATCGAGTTCGGTCAGATGGGCCTGCTGCTCATCCGTCGGGACCGGCATCCCCGGCTCACGGCGACCAATCGGGGACTCCTGCACATCGGAGAAGAAGGCCCCGAGGCTGTAGAAGTCCTGGATCGTAAACGGGTCAAACTTATGGGTGTGGCACTCGCAACACATCATCGTGCTGCCGAGCCAGACGGTCGAGACGTTGCGAACGCGGTCGGCGTTGTACTTGGCGACGTACTCCTTGGCTTGGGCTCCGCCCTCTTCGGTGGTTTGAAGGAGACGGTTGTACCCACTGGCGACCTTCTGTTGCGTCGTCGGATTCGGCAGCAGATCACCGGCGAGTTGTTCGGTGGTGAACTGGTCGAACGGCTTGTTCTCATTGAACGAGCGGATCACGTAATCGCGATACGGCGTGATGTCGCGCGGGTTGTCGCTGTGATACCCAGCTGTGTCCGCGAACCGCACGAGGTCGAGCCAGTAGACCGCCATCCGCTCGCCGAAGTGCGGCGAAGCGAGGAGTCGCTCGACCAGTTGAGCGTACGCATCGGGCCGTTGGTCGCTGACGAACGCAGCGACCTCGTCGGGTTTCGGCGGCAGTCCGGTGAGGTCGAATGACAGCCGGCGGACGAGTGTCACACGGTCCGCCTCCACAGCCGGGGGCAGCTTGTGCTGGGTGAGCTGGAGAGCGATGAAGCGGTCGACCTCATTCCCGGTCGGCCCGACTTCAGCGGTTGGTACGGCAGGCTTCACGAGCGGCTCATACGCCCAGTGCCCCTGCCACTTCGCTCCCTGCTCAACCCACGTTTTGAGGATCGCTTTCTGCCGAGCGGTGAGAGGCTTCTCAGCCTTCGGCGGCGGCATCATCTCTTC
>JANOKO010000130.1:0-5025 GCA_031419335.1 Planctomycetota bacterium | reverse complement strand
GCCAGTCGATCGTCTCTGGATCGTACGACTCCAGCGTCAGAATCTGGGATGCGCGATCCGGGGAATGTCGCCGAACACTGACGGGGCATACCCACTATGTCTTAAGCGTAGCGCTCTCGGCGAATGGGCAGACGATCGTCTCCAGCTCGTGGGACTGGATCGCCATAATCTGGGATGCGCGGTTCGGGGGATGTCGCCGCACATTGTCCGGACATGCCGATTATGTCGCCAGCGTGAGGCTCTCGGCGGATTGCCAGACGATCGTTTCCGGCTCGTGGGACAACAGCGTCAAAATCTGGGACGCGCGGTCCATGATATGCCGCCGCACACTATCGGGGCATATCCTTTCGGTCACCAGCGTGGCGCTCTCGGTGGATTGCCAGACGATCGTCTCTGGATCGGACGACTCCAGCGTCAAAATCTGGGACGCGCGGTCCGGGGAATGTCGCCGCACACTGTATGGGCATTCTGATTATGTCGTCAGCGTGGGGATCTCTGCGGATGGCCGGACGATCATCTCCGTCTCGCAGAACCTCATCCTCAAGACCTGGGACGCGCGGTCCGGAGTATGTCTAGCGACTTGCCATGCCTCTCCTCCTGTAGCCCAAGCCGCTTGGAAAAACGTTTGTGGCGACGCTGCATCACGAGAACTTTCGACCGAGGATGGTCTGCTGCACGTCCCCTTTCCCGCCACCTTACTGGCCGAGCCGCCACCCTCGTCCGGCCCGCCATCACCATCCGCCTGTGGCGAACTCGTCTTCCCCGGTCAGTTCACCGCCGCCCGCGGCCCGCTCATCGACGAATCTCTGCTGGCTTTCACAGGCAAGGGCGAGGCGTTCTGGTTCCAAATTCGCCGCCGCAAGGGATCGTGAGATCCCGTCCTCTCGACCGAACCCTGCCGCTGCCGCGAACTGCTCCGCCCACGGATCAAACCGCCAAGACCGCCATCCGTGACCACCGCCTGATCGACCGCAACGGCGTGTGCAACCTGTCCGCCACCGCCGCCTCGCCGTGTCGATCCTGCGGCGCGACAAGACCTCCAAACTTGGCGCGAAAAACAAACGCTTCCAAGCCGCTCTCGACCCCAACGACATCCTGGAAGTCCTGAAAAGACTCACCGTTTGATGCGTACCGCCTCGCTGTAATGTATCACCCCATTGGGGTGTAGAGGTTGGCTCGACGAGGAGAGGCTGTCTGACGGATGGCTTCTCCTTGGGTTGCGGCAGAGCCTCGCGGGGTGGCCCGTTAGGGTTGCAGAGCAACAAGATGCCATCAGGGCACGCCCAATCGGCAAACCTGTTGTTCCTTCTTCACTCAGACATCGCTTGGAATGTCTGGGCATCCAGTGACCTACTCTTTTTTGCGACTGTAGGTCACGAGATAGAGCTTCGTGCCCGCGATGCTTTTGAACTCTGTGGGGTGTTTGGCACCGGACAGGTCGTAGCAGATGCGGAGGGTGTCCCCCTGAAGTTCGAAGATTGCGGGGTAAGTCTTGCGTCCATCCGCGCCTGTAACAGTCATGCTCTTGGGCTTGGTGGCGGAATCAAGCGTGTAAGTGCCCTTGTCGGGTTTGTCCCCGACGAAAACTTCATAATGGCCGTTCTCCAGTTTGAGGCTGATGCTCTTCAAGACATCGTCGGCCATGGGTTGGCCAGCCAACTCGGCCTTGGCGGGCTTCCAATTTCCCTGAATTGCTTTTGCGTCGTCGGACGAGTCGGCGGCCAGCGCGCTCATCGAGGCAGCCAGAGCGAGGCAGATGTAGAAGAGCTGTTTCATGATGTGTGGAGTTGTTAATGGTTATGAATTACGGGACGCGCATGATGCATGACGACCGTATTGAGCAGCGTGCAGCCAAATGTTGGCTCGGCACTGGAAACCGCTCAAGGCAAACGGAGATCCAGTTTGGCATACAAATCGCGGATTGCAACAAAAGACATTGAGAATTCTAGAATTGTCGGTCGCCTGTCAGGCAGCGTGCAGCCTATCAGCGTGGTAAACATGCCATGTGGCATGAGTGTCCCGCTCGTCAGTCGTTGAGAAGGCGAAGGGGCGGGACGCTCATAACACGTTCTACAGCACACTGCCCTACACCCACATCCTGGCAAGCGGTGGCGACACGCATGGCTCTTGGTGACAGTGCGGGTGGCGGTAGCCATATGAGCCGCCGGGGTGAGTGCGGCGTAAGCGCACTTCCAGGAGACTGGCCGCAGGCGGTCCCGCCACCTCCGGGCATTGGACTCGACATCACTCAACAGCCGAGTCCTGTCACACCCTCGTGGCAGTCGCGAACCCGGGGAGCAGCTGCCATTTTCCCGAAGGGTATTCAGCCCATAGCCGGTGGTGCCGTTGCGCTCGACCAACGGCAATGGGCAGTGACCCTACTGGGTGGAGTATTTTGTAGATACCAATGGATCGAGGAGAAGGGCGACCCGAGGGGTTCGTCCTACTGGACCAGCGGCGGTCGATGCGCGTGCCACTTGGTGGCCACCTCGTACATCCGAGCCGCGCGCAGCAGCTGTTCCTCGGCGAAGTGCGGGCCGAGGAGTTGCAGGCCGATGGGGAGGCCGGTCTTCGAGAACCCGCAGGGGAGCGAGAGGCCGGGGGTGACCGGGAGGTCCGCACTGAGCGTGCCGATATCCTGGAGGGACATGGCCAGCGGGTTGGAGTTTGTCCCTCACCTTGCATAGGGTCGGGCTAAGGTCAATCTCGGGACCACGCTGTAGTGCTTAATGTTGAAGGTGTAGAGGGTTGCTGATCGACCGACTCCACAGGCGGCAATCAGCGAGTCGATGAGCCCGAGACCGTGCGATCGATGAAATGTGGAAAAGTCCGACAGAGCCCGATCACAATCCGACTCTGTCGGCCAGATCACCGACAGAGGTGCCACCAATTGCTGTGCTCGACGGACTTCATTCGCGTTTCGAGCATCCTGGATGAGTTCCATAACCACGAAACCCGGAACTGCCGGGAGTTCCGTCAGTGCTGAAAACCAATTCAGTGCGGGTGCGTGTCCGCGCTGAATGTCGATCAGTACATCGGTATCGACAAGATCCATGGGTTACGGACTCACTCGAGTCTCAGCCTGTCTCCGCAATTCGCGGGAGTGTTCTGCCGAGTCCGCAATCTCGGAACGAGTTCCGACCAGACCGGCATTTTTCCAATACGTGACCAGTTCCGCCCCAGTGCTTGGCTTCGGCTCTGAACTGCGTCCCGACACCAGAAGACGCGACGCGTATTCTGACAGCGGAAGATGCAACCGAGCCGCCTCGGCAGCCAATTCCGATTCCAGTTCAGGGGGGAGATCGAGGACGATACTCATGGGTGGCTCCTTGGGTTGGATTGTAACAGGCTCTGGGCTGGATAGCGCAATCTCGACGCCCCCCCATTCGGTTTGACTAGCGGCGGTTCTTGTAGAGCAGGACGAACTTTGGGGCTTCAGCCATCGTGGCCGGATAGGGTACGGCTTGACCGCTCTCGTCGTACTGGTGATAAAAGCGAAAGCCATTCTTGACCAAGTAGGCGACCTTCTTCCATTGTTGAATGTCGTTCATGGGAGGTGCTTTGAAGTTGCGACTCAGGCCAATGGCAACTCCTCCGCAATGCGGGCAGGTTTTGTCCGGCATCCCTACCTCAGATCCCTCAGACAATTTGCGTTTGAATGACTTGCGGCAAGCAAAGCACGCATACGGGTACAAGCGAGCTGGGAAGGTTCCGACCGGTTCCGTTGGAACTTTCCGGTGGAATGCACGTTCCGGACGAAGTGCCTTGCGCCTTTCTCGTTCAGTCTGACTTGTCACGATTATCTCCCGGATTGACGGCGCACGACGCCTCTGGAATTGTACCGGTACATTCCTTAATTGGCCATTTCCGAACGCCTTGTGTGCCACTCGGTCGCGGCCTCGTACATCCTAGCCGCCCGTAGCACTTGCTCCTCCGCAAAGTGCGGTCCGAGGAGTTGCAGGCCGATGGGGAGGCCGGTCTTCGAGAACCCGCAGGGGAGCGAGAGGCCGGGGGTGCCTGCGAGGTTGGCGCTGAGGGTGTAGATGTCCTGCAGGTACATGGCCAGCGGGTCGGAGGTCAGCTCGCCGAGCTTGAACGCGGGGGTCGGGGCGACGGGGGAGACGATCAGGTCGACGGACTGGAAAGCGGTGTCGAAATCTTCGCGGATCAGGCGACGGACCTTCAGGGCCTTGTTGTAGTAGGCGTCGTAGTACCCGGCGGAGAGGGCGTACGTGCCGAGCATGATGCGGCGTTTGACCTCGTCGCCAAACCCCTCGGCTCGTGACGCGGCGTACATCTCGGCGAGGTTGCCAAACTTCTCCGTGCGATGGCCATAGTGGACCCCTTCGAACCGGGCGAGGTTACTCGATGCCTCGGACGAGGCGACCATGTAATACACCGCCACGCAATACTTCGATCGCGGCAGCGAAATGTCGACCACCGTGGCCCCCAGCGACTGGTAGACCCGGATTGCCTCGCGCACGGCTTGCTCGACCTCGGGGTCGAGGCCCTCGACGAAGTGTTCCTTCGCGACGCCAATCCGCAGACCGGTCAGCGGCTGATCCACGGTCTGCGTGTACTGCGGCACTGGCTTATCGACTGAAGTCGAGTCGCGACCATCGTGTCCGGCGATGGCCTCCAACAGCAGCGCCGCTCCATACACATCCCCCGCGAACGGCCCGATCTGATCCAGCGAACTCGCATACGCCACCAGCCCATACCGCGACACCCGCCCATACGTCGGCTTCATCCCCACGATGCCGCAACACCCCGCCGGTTGGCGAATCGACCCGCCCGTGTCCGACCCCAGCGACAACGGAGCCATCCCGGCGGCCACCGCAGCTGCGGACCCGCCGCTCGACCCGCCGGGTGTCCGCGAGAGATCCCAGGGGTTATGCGTCGGCCCGAAGGCAGAGTTCTCACACGAGGAACCCATCGCGAACTCGTCGAGGTTCGTACGACCGAGGAGGACCGCTCCGGTGGCCTTGAGTCGCTCGGCCACATGCGAGTCATACGGGGAGATGA
>JANOKO010000129.1:0-10427 GCA_031419335.1 Planctomycetota bacterium | reverse complement strand
GCCGCCGACCACTTGATCCGTCTCGGCTGCCGTGAATTGCGACTCTTGGCCGAACCGGGAGCCGCCAGTTCGGTCGATGCGCGAGTCGCGGGAATTCGCGAAGCGCTGCTCTTACGAGGCGTTCCACTGCCCCGCGAGTTGCGAATCGAAGGCGATCCCACGGATCCCCGGTTCATTCGCAAGTCGGTCTGTGGCCGTGGGATCGATGCCATGATTTGTGCGAATGACTATACCGCTGCCAGATTGCTGAAAACGCTGGGTCAGGTGGGCGTTTCCGTTCCACAAGACCTCCGGCTCATCGGATTTGACGACGCCCGCTATGCCACCTTGGTGGCCGTGTCGTTAACGACGATTCATCAACCCAGCCGCGATATCGCCACCGTCGCCTTTCGTGCGTTGGAGGCCAGAATTCATGACGCCTCCTTGCCAGCGTGTACCATGCTCCTCCATCCCACGCTGGTGGTCCGCGACTCATGCGGGGCTTATGCCAACCCTGCGAAGGAATCCAAGTCACGAACGGCGGGGTCGCACTGACACGACCTTGTGCGTGGAAAGCAGGCTGCGGCTGACATTCACGATTGTGCCTCATGCCGCACAGTTTGTACGCCGCAGTTGATTGCCGATGAAGAGGCGAAACGACTTGAGCCATTCGTTCGCGATCGGCCTCGTCTCTGCCACATGCAATCAACTGTACGACCTACCCCAAAAGGGACACTCCTCACTGAAGCCTGCTAGGTCTTCCGAGGTCGGGTCGCTTAAAGTCGCCGGATTCTCCGAATCCGGTGCGGGCGCTGCCTCCGCACGCTGGAGTTTGGAAAGCTCGGTGATCTGGGGACTTGGTTTTTCTGTGGGTGTGTGCCCCGCTCGGCGGATGCTGAACCACCGGCCTCGGAGAGTCCGGGGACTTTGTCGGTTTCTATGAGACGTGTCCAAAATGTTAGCGGTTGAGCACATTTTGGGGGAGAACTCTCCTTCCCTCTTCGCGAAAGGGTAGAAGGGGGATTTCTGGGACTTGTCCGTAACCTCATTCCCAGGGCCTATGGGGTTGCGGCCCGTAGGCCGCGCTGGGCGATCCGTGTCCCATTATCGCAACTTCAAAACTGACGCGTCGGGCGACTGATCATGGGGACCGCTAAACGGCGAATGCACCCATCCGAAGTCGCGGCTGAGTTTGTTCGGGGTCGCCTGCGCTGATATGGTGCCTCTTGGCAGACCTCGATTGAGGTGTCTGCCGCCATTCTTGACTGCCCTCATTGTCTTTCAGCAGGATCATCCCGTGTCGACATCACCCGAGTCCCCGGTGGGGGCTGAGGCGTCTCTTTCGTCTCCCACAGTGCCCGAGAATTCAGGGGTGGCGGGAGGTTTACCGCCCGATCAGCTTCCCGAATATGAGCCGCTCACTCCCGAACTGGTCGAAGACGAAGCGGTCCGAGGGGATTTCGTGATTCGCTGGGCGACGGTGCTGTTGGCATTGCTGTTCGGCTGGACTCAGCTGGACGACACCTCACTGCTCGTTCGCATTCGCAACGGCCAGCAGCATCTGCTTCCGTTTGGAGTCGACACGTTTTCGGCCAGTGCCGGGGATCGCTCGTGGGTCAATCTCGGTTGGCTGTTTGATCCGCTTCTCGCGGGTCTCTATGGAGTGGCTGGAGCTCCCGGACTGACAGTCCTGGGGGCTGTCGTGTCGGCCCTGACGTTTTGGTTTCTCTCCCAGACCAGCGTGAAGGGAGTCTCGACGTGGTGGGGGTCGGTGTGCGGGGCCTTGGCTTTGGTGGCGGCCTTCCCGCAATTGATTCCTGGACCCACGGGGATCACATTGCTGGGGGTGTCGCTGGTCGTGTTTCAACTGCATCGCTGGTCCGAGAAACGCACAGCGGGATTTGTGTGGCAGATTCCCGCGACGGTCTGGGTCTGGAGTCAGTTGGACCCTCGGGCCTGGGTGGGTGGGGTGATTGTCTTTCTGTATGCCTTGAGTTGGGTGGGCTTGCGCGGATTTGAGCAGGGGGACGCACCCGACAAGCTGAAGAACCTGTGGAAAATCACGGGAGCCAGCCTGCTCGCCTGGCTGATCCACCCGATGCATTATCATGTGCTGCTTTCTCCGCTGACAGCGTACCAGACGGAGTATGCCGAGTTGCGAGCGTACAAGGTTTTTGATTGGGCGTATGCGTGGCAGTGGTTCCCGGTGTTTTCAGAGGAGTTCCAAACTCAACTGGATCTGTTTTCTGTCATCGCGATTGGGTTGTGTGGACTCGCGTTATTGACGTTCGCGATCAACTACAAGCGATTGACGTGGGAGTGGCTGCTCCCTTGGGTGGGTGTTGTCGCGCTGGCGGCCTTTTGTGCCCATCAACTGCCGGTGGCCGCCCTACTCAGTTGTGCTCTGATCACCCTCAATGCCCAGTTGTGGTATCGCGGGACATTTTCGCAACAGTACACCGTTGACTCGATGCCGCTGGCTTGGAATCGGGGCGGACGGGCGATGACCGTCGTGGCGCTCTTGCTTCTGGGACTGATTGCCAGCAATGGGATGTTGATGGGTCGCGATGGTCGCCGAATCGGTTCGGGATTTTCACCGCAATTGCAGGCCAGCATCACGGGGGCGGAGAAGCTGGCAGCGGAAGTGGCGTCGAAGGAGGTCTTCAACTTTCGGCTGGAGCAGGGCGATTTACTGATCTGGGCCGGACTCAAGCCGTATGTAGATCGACGGTTGAGCTTGTTTGCCACGGGAGGGGATAATCTGCTGGAAAAGCACCGTCGATTGCGGTACGCCATGTTGATTCCCAACCCCAAGGATGACAAACGTGGAAAGCCCGAATACTGGAAGCCCGAATTCGAGAAGTACCACATCAACCACGCGATTCCCCGCTTGTCGGGGCCAGCGCCTGATTATCAGACCCTGGTGGAAATGCTGAGCCAAGGCTGGTCGATGACCAGCTTGCAATCGTTTGGCGCGGTGCTTTCACGGGCCGACAGCCAGGACGCGGCCTTTCAACAATACCGGAAGGAGCACCCCGATGTGAGCTTCTCCAAGCTGGCCTTTCGCACGGATGCACCGAAGACCCCTGTCACCGATGCGGCCTGGATCTTCCCCCGCCGACCGACGGTGTACGACTCGTATCTGTGGCAGCCGCAGTCGACATTGAATGAGCCGCTCCAACTGGCGTCCCACGAACAGTCACTCGTGCAATTGCTCTCGACGAATTCGCCAGAGAGCCCGGAGACGTTGGTGACAACGAGCGCCCTCGCCTTGTCGGCCTATCGGCATGCGAGGCAGGGGATCATCCTCGATCCGCAGTCAGCTCAGGGCTACCGCATCATGGCTCGCTCGGCGAGTTTTTTGCATCGCATTGAATCGTTTCTGGCGGCCAACTATGGGATGCAGTATCAGGGTAACTTCTGGCTCTTTCAGTCGCTGCATGCCTTTCAACATGCACTGCAACTCGATCCGAACCATGCACCGGACCACGAAGAGCTTGCGTCCATGCAGTTGCAGATGAGAAAAAAAGATGTGGCCCTGGGGCACATGCAGCAAGTCTTTCGCATCACGGGCAAGTACACGACTTTCCCCACGTCCGATCCTCGACATGTGCAGTCCGCCAAAAATAATGCGGAGTCGGTGACGAACATCAAGAAAGCGGTGAAGCTCATTGAAGAAGCGGTCCTCAAAGTACCCTCCAACGGCGGGAAATGGACGCAAGCACTTCAAACGGCTTTGGAAGGAGAGTGTCCGGGCATTGCGCTGCGGGTCTTGGAAGAGAACCGCACCGAAGTGGCGAAAAACCCTCAGCTTCAGATTTTGCAAGTCAGCTTGTTGGTCGATGCGGGCCGGACGGAAGATGCGTTGACTCAAGCCGCTTCGCTCACCACGAATTTGCCGAAAACGGGTCCGGAGGCGACACTCCAGATCGCTACCGATGTGCGATTGATGCACGCGCTCACGTGTTTGGCGATCGGAGATAATGCTCTGCTGGAAAGCCTGATGAGCCAGGAGTCGCGACTGGTATCCGAATCGGCGTTGAGAGGCTTGCTCGATCAGTCTCCCATTATGGCAGCTCCAGGCATTCAAATGGATCTCCTGGCCGCGGCGCAAGGGATCACCGCGTACAAAGCCCTGTACGAAGCCCCCGACCGCTGGGCCAGTGACGAATTTATGCTGGCTCAGTCGGAACTCTCGACGTGGCGCAATGCCGCAGCCCAGAAGCGGCTTCAAGCCATTCTGGATACAGAGCCCAATGTCAGCATTCGACCTCTGATCGCGTTCTATCTCGAGATGCTCACGGGAGAGCCCCAACAGCCGCTTTCACCGGAGATGCAGGCCGCCATGCAAGCCGCCGCCGCCAGGGAGGCTGCCCAGCCTGGTGGTCAGTCCACGCCGCCCGGGGAAACACCCCCCAATCCCCAGGCCCCAACTCCCCCGCAGGGTCAGCCAGCCCCTCTTCCGCCGGGGACAGGGCCCGCACCGGCCTCGCCTCTCCAGTCCGAATAGCCCGCAGCACAGACACCGAAAAACGGCACACCTCGCATGGACGCATTGAAGGTCATTCTGCTCGGCATCCTTCAGGGGATCACGGAGTTCCTCCCCGTCAGTTCTGATGGGCATCTGGCGATTGCCGAGGAGTTGATCGGTGGGAATCTCGAAAGCGCTGCCCTCAACATCGCCCTGCATGTCGGCTCGCTCGGGGCGATTCTGGTCGTCTTCAAGGAGCGCATACAGCGGCTGCTTTCGCAACCTCGGATCATGGTGATGATCGTCCTGGCTACGTTGCCACTGGTGGTCGTGGGTGTGCCGCTGAAGCTGTTATTTCATCTCCTGGAGAAGCATTCGCTGAACGCTCTGGTGGCGGGATTCGGGTTGCTCATCACGTCGGTGTTCATGTTCCGCTCGCAGCGGATTGTGCCGGGAGACTTCACGCTCGAGCAGATCACGCCCCGCATGGCGATCCTCATCGGTGTCTTGCAGGCCATCGCCGCAGCCCCTGGCATCTCCCGCTCCGGCAGCACGATTTTCGCCGCGCTGCTACTGGGCATGTCTCGCTCCGCAGCTGCCAACTTCTCGTTCCTGATCGCGATCCCGGCGATCCTGGGGGCGACTGTGCTGTACAGCAAGGACATCCTGGAGTCGGGCGAGACCGGGATCAGCGCGAAGCTGATGGGGCTGGGGGCAGTGGTGTCGTTCGTGGTCGGTGTCGTATGTTTGCGGTGGCTGTTGAAGGTGGTGGTGGCTGGCAATCTGAATAAATTCGCGTGGTACTGCCTGGCGCTGGGACTCGTGTGCATTGTCTGGCAGACGATCAAACTGTGGGGATAAAAGGTTCAGCCTGCGCTTCCTGGGGTTCCCCTGAGTCTGGCGTGGACTTTTTTGAGCAGTTTCAACTCCGGTCTTACACTTGAATCATCCAGTCACGACTCGCCGCCCCATGGCACATGTCCGCGGCCCCTTGGGGGCGAAGACGGGGAGGATTTGTCGACTCGGAATGTCTAAAGACCAAGCGTTCAACCGCTCGAGTTCACCCCCGTGAACCCTTCGGGCGCTGTCCTACGATTCGTCCTGTTGGGATTTCGAACGCCGGGTTTTCGGGCGATCTTCCTTGGGCTTGAGTCCCTTCACGAACTCCATGGCCAGTTGGATCCAACTCTTGAGGTCTGACTCCGTGGCGATCCCAGACGGGGCAACGATGACCCAGCCTTTCATCGGTTTTCCCGTCAGGACCATCGGGCCGACATAGGGCTGAGCCAGTGCCGCTGCCCCCACCTCCGGGCCGAGCCGGGCGACGAGTCCATCGATCCAGATGCCGACCAGCATGTTCCCGTTCAGCAGGAAGCAGACCCCGCCGAACATGTTCTTTTCGATGATGCCGGGCTGACGCTTCAGAACCGCACGAATGCGTTCGGCCAGCAGAGTGTCATAGGCCATGAGTTGGTCCCGTTGTTCGTCAAGACACCGTTGAGCCGCGACGCGAAGTCTTCGAAGCGGAGCGATCCGGACACGGTCAGCCGTATTCTGACGGATTCTGCTGCGGCTGCACACCCGTTACGATCTGGACATGACCGAAGTCGACTTCATCATCGTGGGGCAGGGCTTGGCTGGCACATGCCTGGCGTGGGAGTTGCTCGCGCTGGGGGCCAGCGTGCGGGTCATCGATCGCGAGGAGGCCGTCACCTCCTCGCGGATTGCCGCCGGTTTGATCACCCCGGTGACGGGGCAGCGGCTGGTCAAGACGTGGCGATTCGAGGAGCTGCGGGAATCGGCGTGGGAGTTCTATCGCCGCGTGGAGAGAGACCTCGGCTGTACGTTGTTGCGGGACACCGCGATGGTCAAAGTGTTCAGCACTGAAACCGAGCGGGAGTATTTTAAGAAGCGGATATGCGACCCCGCATATGCCGGACTGATGCGGGAGATCCCCGACTTCCCCGCAGGCGTCTGGGCACCGCTGGGCGGGTGTGAGTTGCTGCAAGGCGGACAGTTGGATGTGGCGGAATTTCTCGCGCAGTCTCGACGAGTGTGGGTACGCGAGGGAATGTACTTGGCAGCGGAGTTATCGCTTCCGGACGATGTGCGGTTTCCCGGAGAGAGCACGGCTCGGGAGGGCGAAGCTCCTGCTGAGCCTGAGCAGTCGGACCACGATTCCGGTCCCCTCTCCCCCGCGATCGACGCGGACAACAGCCTCGATGCCATTGCGGGGGAGAGGGCGAGGGTGAGGGGACCACACGCATGCTCACCCCCCCTCACCCCGGCCCTCTCCCCCACAGCCAAGTCCACTCTGACCGCCACGCCCATCGTGGGGGAGAGGGGGCAGAGTGGGGAGTCACTCGGCAAGACAGTCTCGTGTTCACCGAAGGAGCTTCACCCACCCGTTCCGGTGGAACTCCCCCGCTGGGGCCTGCGAGCCAGCACCCTGATCTTCTGCGAGGGAGTCGCGGCCCGCTCCAATCCGTGGTTCTCGAATGTCGAGTTCAAGCCCGCGCGGGGCGAGATGCTGATTGTCGAGATCCCGCTCTGGAACGAGGAACGGATCATTCATGGCGGCGTGTGGATTGCGCCGAATGGATCTCATACCGAAGGCCAGCAGCGGTTGTATCGCGTCGGGGCCACGTACGACTGGGACCAGCTCGATGCCGGGCCTACAGCGGAGGGACGGACTTCGCTCATCGCGTCGCTTGAGAAGCTGCTGCAACTGCCCTACACGATCGTGGAACATCAGGCCGCTGTACGACCGATCCTCAAGCATGTGACCCCCGTGATTGGTCTGCACCCATTTCACCCGCAGTTGGGGTACTTCAACGGGTTGGGGTCGAAGGGTTCGCTGCAGGCTCCGTTCTTGGCGAAACAGCTCGCCTCGCATCTGGTGCAGCAGAATCCGGTGGAGCGCGAGGTCGACCTCCAAGTGCGTGTCCCCTGGCTCGCGTGTCCCTCATGACTCCCGTCACTCAGCAAGCTCACGAACTGCTCACCGCTCGGGTGCGTGGCCACCTGGCCATCGATGCCACAGCCGGGAACGGATACGACACGGAGTTTCTGGCTCGGCTGGTCGGACCCGCAGGAACGGTGTGGGCATTTGATATTCAGCGTGAAGCACTCTTGCGGACTGCCAGTCGGTTACGGGAGCGGCAGATCACGGTCGAGTTACGACTGCGGTCCGCGCTCGCCACTGGGCTCGTGGCGGATTCCCCCGACGGTTGGGTGGACCCTCGAGTGATTGGCATCGAAGCCAGTCATGCCGAGATGGACCGGCATCTCCCCGCGTCTTGTCGCGGCCAGATTGCCGCGATCATGTTTAATCTGGGTTATCTCCCGGGATCGGACCAGAGTTGTCTGACCACGAAGGACACCACGCTCGCTGGACTGGATGCGGCGATCGAGTGGCTGGCCCCTGGTGGGGTGTTGACAGTGGTGGCCTATCCGGGCCATCCGGGAGGCGAGGCAGAGGCTGCAGCGGTTCGCGAGTGGTTTTTGCATCGGGGCAGTGCGGGTTCGTACGAGTTGCTGCGCGAGTCATCGGAATCACGGAATGCTGGGCCGCTGTTGTGGGCCTTGCGACGGGTCGGTGGGACACCTGCCCCGGAGAGGGCAGGCCAGACCGGGGAGGGATGAAGGCCGACAGAGTTTGTGAGCTGAGAACGACATCGGTAGCCTGAGATCCGCTGCTGGATGATCGGGGGATGTGTGAGAGCGAACACGTCCCGGTGGGTGGGCGGCATATTCCGAGTGCGGGAGTGGCTCTCCGGCCCGATTGCAGAACATTTTTAGCCTCCCTATGATCCTGCCGTGGCAGTCGGAGTGGGCAGCGCGTTGATGAAACTGTTCGAGTCGATTGCCGTTCTGGCGTGTCTGCCGTGTCTTCGCAGAACCGATGTTCAACTGGCGTGATCGCCGTCCCCCGGTGAGAAACGGTCCTGCGATGAATCAACTCTTTTTCGGCGACAACCTGCAAGTGTTGCGGGAGAGCCTCGCCGACGAGTCGGTCGACTTGGTCTATCTTGATCCGCCATTCAATTCCAAACGCGATTACAACTTGCTGTTCAAATCGCCGAAGGGGCAGAAGAGCGAGGCACAGACCGAAGCGTTCAAGGATTCGTGGCACTGGGGTGATCAATCTGAACGTGAGTTCGACGAACTGCTGCACCAAAAGAATACGGATGTGGCTGAGTTGATGGCAGCGCTGCGAGCGTTCCTCGGCCAGAATGACATGATGGCCTATCTCACGATGATGGCCAATCGGTTGCTGGAGTTGCATCGCGTCCTCAAACCGACTGGGTCGCTCTATCTGCACTGCGATCCCACCGCATCGCACTATCTGAAGATCGTGCTCGATGGAGTGTTCGGGAAGGAGCAATTCAAGAGCGAAATCGCGTGGAGAAGAACTGGCTCGCATAACAAGGCGCAACGATGGGCTCCTATTCATGATGTAATATTCTTCTACACAAAAACGAAAGAGTTCACTTGGAACCGACCAAAACGCCCCTACATGATGGGGCACGTCAAGGAGCATTTCGTAGAGGATGGCAATGGCGGATACAAGACTGCGTATTATGGAAACGTCTTGACTGGCTCGGGAACCAGAAATGGTGAGTCAGGACTTCCTTGGAAGGGATTCAATCCGACGGCAAAGAATCGCCACTGGGCAATCCCAGGAAAAATCTGGGAGGAAGTGGGCGAAGATCCGACCGGGCTGACCCAGCATGAGAAACTTGATCTTCTGCTGCAACTGGGTGCAATCACGATTAAACCGGGTGAAGCATGGCCGATGTACGAACTCGCGATTCATCCGGGCGATGGTCCCGCCGCGTCCGACCTGTGGGCATTCCAGCCATACACTGAAGGGACTGTCTTCGGCAGTGTCGATGGAATTGACGCCGATGTCCGCTGGCTGGGAACCAAAGATCAAGAACGGCTCGGCTATCCCACACAAAAACCGCTGGCGTTGTTGGAGCGGATCATCTCGGCCAGCAGCAATGACGGAGACGTGGTACTCGATCCGTTTTGCGGATGCGGCACGGCTGTGCATGCCGCTCAAAAACTAAAGCGGAAGTGGATTGGTATCGACATTACACACCTGGCAATAACGCTGATCGAGAAGCGGTTAAAGGATGCTTTTGCGGGCCGCTGCAAGTTTGAAGTCCACGGCACGCCACGCGATCTTGAAGCGGCTCGCAATCTGGCGGCG
This sequence comes from Planctomycetota bacterium, assembly GCA_031419335.1. Classification (GTDB taxonomy): domain Bacteria; phylum Planctomycetota; class Planctomycetia; order Planctomycetales; family Planctomycetaceae; genus TH-plancto1. The sequence goes on along the minus strand of JANOKO010000129.1, from coordinate 759 downwards.
AGGGACAAGTATCAATTCCAGTGGTGGGCCATCTCGCTCGTCAATGCTCAGCCGTTTCAAGGGAGAAAGAAGGGGGCCGACACGGGGATCGACGGTCTGAAGTTCTTCTACGACTCCATCAAGGTCGACCCCCTCAAAATTGTCGTCAGCGTGAAGGGCGGAGGACTCAGGGCGGACGACGTGCGCGCTTTGAACCATGTCCGCGAGCGTGAGATGGCCGACATCGCCCTGCTCATCTCACTGAACGAGCCGACCGCCGGAATGAAATCGGACGCCGCATCGGCCGGGTTCTTCACGGGCGACAACGGCAAGAAGTATGCCCGCGTGCAACTCCTGACCATCGAGGGTCTGCTGTCCGGTCAGCATCGTGCAGAACACCCCGACCACGGCAAGAACGACAACTTCAAAAAAGCCAAACGCGAGACGAACAAGCCGACGCACAAAACACTCTTCGACGAAGCGGAATGACGTGTCGTGGCGAATTTGGAAACGATGATGGATGCGAGAGCCGTTCCCGATCTGCCACGGAGATGGCTCCCCGAATGAATGACGCTAGCCTGGATGATTCACCGGAAAGGACTTCACCACGGAGACACGGAGACACGGAGAAGGAGTGTCGGAGATTATGCGGCCAGAAGGACTCTCAACCGGGGAGTTTTTGTTTCTTCCACAGTGGCAGGGTGTGATTGACCTGTTGATCGCGCCATCGCCGTATCTGCCAGTTGAGTTTCACTTTCCGTGTCATCTCCGTGCCTCCGT
>JANOKO010000128.1:0-1060 GCA_031419335.1 Planctomycetota bacterium | reverse complement strand
TCCGGTTTTCAAGACGAGCTTGACCTTGGTGCCCGCCATTCCGGAGTACTTGGCCTCCATCTTGTGTTTGCCGGTCGCATCGATCCAGGTTCGATTTTCCTCCCCGAATGCCGAAGCGAAACACACCAAGCACAGAGCGGCACAACAGACCCGCCCTACTCGTGTCCCCACGAACCAGCCGCCATGAACATGTCGAGTCATCACTGCCACTCCGAGAATTCAGTTGTGAACCACTGAATGCAAAATATGCCTACTCGTGTAAGGTGTCAAGTTTCGGCAGGTGACTGTATCGAGGTGTGAGGTTCGAGGGAGTACGCTATCCCCAGTACCTTGGAACAGATCGCGAGGCGACAGGACTCCGGTGCGGCTAACGCACGGTGACGAATTCATGCGTGTTATAGAGCGCCCGGCAGAGCATCGGCAGCCCATGTTGCTCGACCAGCTTCACCGCAGCCACTCGCTCATCGGGTGTCGCCGGTCTCCCGAAGGCGAGCTGGAACGCCCGCTCGACTTGGGCTTCGTGGGATAGGCTTCCAGCCTGTCGTCTTACCGATTGCTCCACCCGCTCCGCAAACGCCTGCGACTGCTGCAGCAGAAACGGACTGTTGAGCAGGCTCAACGCTTGAAGTGCCGTCGTGCTGCTGGTCCGCTTCGGCGTCACCTGTCCGGCGTCGGGGCAGTCGAACGTGCCAAACGTGTCCTCCAATTGCATGCGGGGTTTGGACTGATAGACCATGCGACGGAAGTCGTCGCGGACGAAATCTCGCTTCGAATTGTAGACCTTTACGTAATTCGTGTTGGCCTCGAAGAGATCAAACCCGGGACCGCCCGCAGTGAGGTCGAGCTGTCCGCTGACGGTGAGGATCGCGTCGCGGATCGCCTCTGCCTCCAGGCGGCGCGGGGGGTATCGCCACAGCAGTCGACTGGCCGCATCGACCGCCACGCCGTCCTCGCGAGGGGAACTCGATTGACGATAGGTCTCGGAGAGGCAGATCAGCCGATGGATGTGCTTCAGGGACCAAGAAGGATGAGAGACGAGAGACGAGGGACGAGAGCCAGA
>JANOKO010000127.1:0-1883 GCA_031419335.1 Planctomycetota bacterium | reverse complement strand
CGGGCGGACACTGGGCTGGTTCCGGGGGCGTCGGCTGGCCATCACGGTCGGGATCGTGGCAGCTCTGGGAGTGGTGATTGCCGCGCTCAGCGTGGTGCCGTGGGAGTACCGCTTTGAGGCCGCCGGACGAGCGATGCCGGTCGAGCAGTACGACATCTTCGCCCCCTGGGACGGGGATGTGATTCAGGTTCTTGTTAAGAACGGGCAAGTGGTGAAGCAGGGGCAGGTCGTGCTGGTACTCCGCAGTGATGACCTGGAGACGGAACTGCTGGCCGCTGAGAACGCTGTGTCTGAACGCCATAAGACTTTGGCGTCTCTCGAATCCCAGAAATCGGTGGCAGCCGGAGCGGGCCAAGCGGAGGAGGTCGGGAGGATTGAAACCGAAATCGCCACGACCCAAGTCGAGCGGGACGGAGCCCAGGCCAAGGCGAATATGTTTCGCAAACGGCTCGATGCCTTGAAAGTCACCTCACCCGTCGCGGGGGTCGTGGCCACATTTCAGGTCAGCCAGAACCTGCTCGACCGACCGGTCCGGCGTGGCGACCGGCTGATCGAGATCATGAACGTCGATGGCCCGTGGCGGCTCGAACTCGATGCCCCCGAGTATCGCATGGGGCACCTGCAAAAAGCCGTTGTCTCTCACGCCAGCCCCAGCGCCGTCCCGCAGCCCGCTCTGCGGCAGAAGCTGACCGGAGCCGAACAACTCGATGTCGATTATATCGCTGCGACCGCCGTCTCGCAGCGGTTTCAAGGCAAGCTCTCTGAGGTCGGCACCCGCACGAATGAATCGCAAAAAGAGGGGTCGACTGTCGTGGAACTGTTTGTTGACATCACCAAGGAAGACCTCCCCGGCAGGCACATCGGTGCCGAAGTGACCGCCAAGATTCGCTGCGGCAAGATGAGCCTGGGCTACGTCCTCTTCGGCGATGTGTGGGAGTTCATCATCCGCAAAGTGTGGTGGTAGAAGCGGTCAGCGATCGGCCATCAGCGGTCAGTGTGTGCATCAGAAAAGTAGGCAGCCGCCAGTTTCTGCCCCCTCTCCCCCGCGATCGGCTGGGTTGACAGAGAAGACTCCATTGCGGGGAAGAGGGTGGGGTGAGGGGGCCACCAGCAGGCTCCCGCATAGCCCCTCACCCCGGCCCTCTCCCCACAGCCAAGTCCTCACTGAAAGTGAAGTCGCCAGTGGGGAGAGGGAGCAGAGAGGGACCGGCTACTTACCTTTGTGAGGCACGCATTAGCGGTCAACCACAAAGCCCAGGGGTTGCAATCCCTGGGCTTTTCGCAAACCATGAATCCTCTTCCGAACTCGTTCACTTCCGCCGTGTCAAAGCATCATCATGAACAAGAAACAACTGATGAAGCTCGGCTGTCCGGAGGACTGTGTCGTGGAAGCGATCCAGGCCGTGCAGCAGGCGGCGATGGCGGGCGAGATCAAGGGCAAGCATGGGCCGAAGGTGATCGAAGAGATCCTCGCAGCTCCGGCGAACTTCGTCGACGACCCGCTGTTCGGAGCCTTTGCGAAGGCCCTGCTCGATCCCGAGAACCAAGAGCCCCCGTCGCGCGAGCCGATCGCGTACAAGGTCTGGGGGCGCGAGCGGATCGACGACAACACGTTCACCCAAATGGAGGACGCGTGCCGCCTGCCGAACGCAGTCGGGGCGGCGTTGATGCCCGATGCGCACCTCGGGTACGGGTTGCCGATTGGCGGCGTGCTGGCCCTCGACAATGCGGTCTGTCCGTACGCGGTCGGCGTCGACATTGCGTGTCGCATGAAGCTGTCGATTCTCGACCTGCCGGTGGCTTCAATTGATGACGACAAGCGGTTCCCGGACTACAAGCAGGCCCTGGAAAAGGGGACCGTCTTCGGAGCCGGAGGGGCACAC
>JANOKO010000126.1:0-1186 GCA_031419335.1 Planctomycetota bacterium | reverse complement strand
CCAAAGCGATGTCTGGGCCACCCCGCGCAAGGCGTCGGACTCATGCACACCCCCCTCAGTGATTGAACAAAAACTCCCGGCTGCTGAAGGTGGCCCAGAAGAGGTCTTCGATGGTTTCGCGGAGTTGCTCGGGTGGGGTGTCGGTGAGGATTTTGGTGAGGTTGGCTCGCTCTTCGGCGCTGGGGTAGCGCGAGAGGCCCGCCAAATACACCTCGTCAATGAGGGCGGAGTCGGCCATGCCTTGTTTGCGGAGTTCGAGCAGCTGGGCGACTCGTCCGGTGGCGGATTTGAGCTTGAGGTTGATGGTGTCGCCGTTGGAGAGGTGCAGGGCTTGGACCATGCTGGGTTCATCGGAGCGCTCGCACTCGCAGGTGATCCGCCGCTGGTTGCGTCCGAACTTTTGCAGGAACTGCGAGTCGACGGCGGAGTCGTAAAGTTGGATGGCCCGCGTGCCCTTGGGGTAGAACTTGGTGTCCTGGTAATCGGCACCGGGGAAGGCGATGCGGGTGAATTCGGTCGGGGCCGCTGTGACCTGCGACACGCCGTCGAGCAGCACCTCGGCCATCAGTCGCTTGGGGTAGTAGCGGCTGTAGAAGCGTTGTTCGGTCTTGTTGCCGGACAGGGGCACGCTTGAGCGCTGGTAGGCTTCAGACAGCAGGATCGAGCGCATCAGCACCTTGAGGTCGAACTTGGCGTCGACCAGTGACTTGGCTGCGGCGGTGAGGAGTTCCTCATTACTCGCGGGGTTCGACACTCGGAGGTCGTCGACCGACTCGACCAGACCGACGCCGAAGTACGCCTTCCAGACGCGGTTGGTGATCGAGCGGGCGAAGTACGGGTTCTCGGGTGCGGTCATCCACTTCGCCAGTTCGACGCGGCGGTCACTCGGGTCGTCGATGGCCAGCGGTGTGCCATCCAGCGGAGTCGGCGGCTGGGGCTTGCCGGTGCGGGGCTGGACGAGGTCGCCGATGTTGGAGACATACAGCGTGCGGTTGCCGTCGCCACTGCGCGGCTCCCCGCCCCAGCCCTTGGCCTTCACGCGCGAGAACATGTTCGCCATCGCGTAATACTGGTCGTTGGTCCATTTCTCCAGCGGGTGGTTGTGGCATTTCGCACAGCCGATCGAGAGGCCGAGGAACGCTTGGCAGGCGTTTTCGGTCATGTCCTCGGGGGATTGGTTGATGGC
>JANOKO010000125.1:0-1275 GCA_031419335.1 Planctomycetota bacterium | reverse complement strand
GAGTTGGGGTTCCACGGTCAGCTCTGCTCCCGGTCCATCTTGCGGGTAAATCAGGATACGATCGTGGCAGAGCAGGACCAAATCTGGCCGGGCATCTCCAGTCACATCGGCGATGAGCGCTTCGCGGGGTTGAGTGCCAGTGCGGTTGGGGCCTTGGAAAGATTTTTCCTCATAGACCTTGAAGTTCAGGCCGGGCTGTAAGCCCTGTTCCGTGCGGAACCCCACGATCTCCACCAAGTGGGCGTTTGTGTCGAGGACGCAAATCTCTGGGTAGCCATCATGGTTGACATCCCCTGCGACGAGGTCCATCAAGAACACCTCCTTGCGCGGCGATTCATACGTCGCGATCTCCTTCAGCTCCGGGTCGGACTGCCCGGCGTACAGGACTGCAAACTTCGTCTCTCCGTTCAGAATTAAATCCGCCCGACCGTCTCCGTTGAGATCACCCACCGAGACCGACTTGAAGGGGAATCGACCCAGATCCAGCGTCTTCCACGGCTTAAACTCGCCCGCCGTATTTGCAAACACTCGCAGCTTGGCCGCCCCGGTGTCGATCATCACCAGATCGTCGCCCGGCTTTCCGTCCAGGTCCAGGACCGCCGAACCGGCGACCTTGGCGGTGCTGTCATCCGCGTTGAATTGCTCAACCACCTGCCAGCGTCCCAGCTCATCGAGTCGGACGCTGCGGACGAAGTTCCCCTGCGAGACCAGCAGCGCTGGCTCCTCTAACCTCGCGAACGTCACCGCCCCGACCGCCACGTCCCCCAGCGGCACTCCGCCGGTCGCTGCCGCAGCGGGAAGCCCCTTCTCATCGGCCAGGATTGCCTGCGGCGGCTTGCCATTCAGGAAGAACAGATAGTCGGGCCTTCCATCCAGGTTCACATCGGTCATCACCAGCCGCTCGGGGGCAGCATTGAGTTTGAGTTCGATCGGCTGGCGAGCCTCGGAAGCGAACACCCACACACCGGTGGCATCCCTCTTGCCAATCGCCAGCGAGGTCTTCTTCTCCGATCCCCGACCGCTGCTTTCGATGACGGCTGCGATTTCGATGGCCCCATCGTTGTCGAGGTCGACGACATCGAACGCCTTGACGTTACCATCGATCGGCATCGACTCGGGAAAGGTCAACTTGCCCTCTTCGAAGCGGCTGATGCCGAGGGAGTTTTCCTTGGGGCTGAGGACGATGACCTCAGCCTTGGCATCGCCGTTCACATCGGAGACCCGGATCTGTGTGGCCCCGAGAAAGCTGGGGTAATCGGTCCCGAGGTCGAGGCC
>JANOKO010000124.1:0-2599 GCA_031419335.1 Planctomycetota bacterium | reverse complement strand
AGCCCCGAGGCTACTGCGGAATGACTCTCCGCCAGGATCGCACTGGATTCGCTTCGCATTACAGGGTACGCACAGCAACCGCGATGCGATCGGGGCCATTGTCACGATCACCGTGGGTGGCCAGAAGCTGACGCGAATGGTCTCCCCGACTCGCAGCTATCAGTCGCAGTGCGAATCGGTCGTCACCTTTGGATTGGGGGCGCACGACACGATCGAGGCAGCCACCATTCACTGGCCCGGAGGACAGGTCCAGACATTGGAATCGGTGGAGATCGATCGTGTGGTGAATGTGATTCAGCCCATGCCTTAGACAGTGGCTCGCCTGAGCGATCCGGGTGGCCCGCTTTGCTGACTCAGTTCTACGACATCGTGAAATGACCATGATTCCAATCGATCTCCACGACAAAGTCGCCGTCATCACGGGTGGCGGCCAAGGTCTCGGTCAAGCCACGGGCAACCTGCTTCACACAGCCGGGGCTCGCGTCGTGGTGACATACCTCGATGATCCGGCGGGGATCTGTCGCTCGCGGGCCTCTGAAACAGTCGCTCCCTGGCGAGATCGAGGACTCGCCATCGCCGCCGATGTCCGTGCTCGCGATCAATTGCAACAGATGTTCGAGGTGGTCCAGGACCGATGGGGTCAGGTCGACTTCCTCATCAACAATGCTGCGATTCTGCGAGACAGAACCGTCAAGAAGCTGGAAGATACCGACTGGGAGGATGTGATCGAAACGAATCTCTCGGCTGTCTTTCGTGTGGTTCAGACAGCTCTGCCCTTTCTTGCCGAAGGCGGGCGGATCGTGAACATGGCCTCGATCTCCGGGGTTATCGGATTCTTTGGGCAGGCGAACTACGCCTCAGCCAAGGCGGGAGTCATCGGCCTCACAAAAGTTCTCAGCAAAGAGCTGGCCCACCGGCGGATCACCGTCAACGCGGTAGCACCGGGTGTGATTCTCACCGAGATGGGGAAGTCCATCCCCGAAGATGCCCGGCAGCAGATGCTGGCGCAGATCCCCTTGGGCCGGTTCGGAGAGCCGGACGAGATTGGTCAGGTGATCCTGTTCTTGTGTAGCGATCTGTCGTCGTATTTGACGGGTCAGACGCTGCACGTGAATGGAGGTTGGTGGGGATGAGCACTCCACTGACCTCAAAGCTTTGCTCCGCTGATACCGCGGTCGCATGGATTCCCGACGGAGCGACGGTCGCCTGCGGGGGGTTTGTCGGGGCTGCTCATCCTGAAGCACTTTCAGCGGCCATCGAGCGCCGGTTCCTCGCGGGCCACGGGCCGTACGGAATTACGCTGCTGTACGCAGCGGGACAGGGTGATGGCAAGACGCGCGGCCTGAATCACCTGGCCCATGCCACACTCTTAAAGAGGGTCATCGGGGGCCACTGGGGGCAGGCACCTCAGCTCGGCCAGTTGGCTCTCCGGGGTGAGATCGAAGCCTATAACTTTCCACAGGGAGTCATCTGCCAACTGCTGCGGGACATCGCCGCCAAACGACCCGGATGCGTCACGCATGTCGGACTGGGAACGTTCATTGATCCCATCCATGGTGGCGGCAAGCTTAACTCGCGGACGACCGAAGAACTGGTGGAGCGCGTGGAGCTTCGAGGACGGACTTGGTTACTGTACCACTCCCTCCCTGTCCATGTCGGACTGATTCGAGCCACAGCTGCGGATCCGTTTGGCAATCTGATGTTTGATGAGGAGGCTGTGATTGGCGATGCCTTGCCGATCGCTCAAGCGGCACATAATCACAATGGAATCGTGATTGCCCAAGTGAAGCGAACACTCGATCAGCCGCTCCCTCCCCAGCGCGTGCGGGTGCCTGGTCGACTGGTTACGCACGTTGTTGTCGCCGACGAGAATGACCACTGGCAAACATTCGGCGAGCGGTTCAATCCGCGTTACTGCGAAGCAGCCTCTTCTGCACAGGATGGACAAACCGTCTGGGACATGCCACCGATGCCGTGGGACATGCGGCGGATCATTGCGGAGCGGGCCTGCGACGAACTGCCACGCGGGGCGATTGTGAATCTGGGGATTGGTTTGCCAGAAGGGATCGCCCGCATCGCGGGTGAGCGAGGTATTCTCGACGATGTGACACTCACTCTCGAAAGCGGTCCGATCGGCGGGGCTCCGGCGGGCGGATTGAGCTTTGGAGCATCGCTGCATCCGCAAGCCATTATCGATCAACCGTCCCAGTTCGATTTCTATGATGGAGGTGGCCTCGACTTTGCCGCACTGGGTGCAGCTCAAGTCGATCAATGGGGCAATGTGAATGTCTCTCGCTTCGGAGCTAAGTTTGCCGGTGTCGGAGGGTTCGTCAACATCTCGCAAAACGCTCGTCGACTGGTCTTTTGTGGAACCTTGACCACGGACGGGCTCGAAGTGGCTGCGAAGGACGGGCAATTGAACATTGTGCGAGAGGGCCGAATCGCCAAATTTGTGCGCCGAGTCGAACAGGTTTCGTTTTCGGGTGAGATCGCTCGGTCAGCCGACCGCGACGTTGTCTTTGTAACCGAACGTGCGGTCTTCCGATTGCAACGGGAGGGAGTGGAGCTGATCGAACTTGCTCCTGGGATGGATCTCCAG
>JANOKO010000123.1:0-8076 GCA_031419335.1 Planctomycetota bacterium | reverse complement strand
GATCCCCGCGTGAGTATTGGCGAGGGCCAAGTCGGCAGCGTTCGACTCGACTCGCTCGACTTTCTTGACCAGTGAGCAGATCTCCTCGCGCAGGCCATCCCCCACCGACCGCAGCTTCTTGATCGCTTTCTCTCGGTCTTTGTCGAGAGGGTCTTTGCTCCCCTTGGACGGGACCGGTGCAGCGGCCAACTCGCGATCTTTGATCTCCAGTTCGCGGCGTTTGGTCGGCAGTTCGGTGCGGGCCTCGATAAAGTCACTCAGCCGATTGACCAGCCTGTAGAGCCGTGCGAGTTCAGCGACCGGGTGGCGGGCGTACGCATCCTTGTCCAGGAAGTTCTTGTACCCGTAGATAATCATCCCGAACTGCGTGCCCCAGTCGCCGATGTGGTTGTCGCTGATGACCTTGTGCCCCAGGAACTTCAGCGTGCGATATAAGCTGTCGCCGATGACCGAGCTGCGGAGGTGGCCGACGTGCATCGGCTTGGCGACGTTGGGGGAGGAGAAGTCGATCACGATCGTGCGCGGCGGATTGGCCCGTTCGACACCGAGCCGCTCGTCGGTGAGGAGCTGGTTGACCTCCCGAAGGATCACATCATCCCGCAGACGGAGGTTGATAAACCCCGGCCCGGCGACCTCCACTTCAGAGCAGAGATCCTGAAGATGCGTCTTCTCCGCAATTCTGGCGGCCAATTCCTTCGGGTTCAGGCCGTGCCGCTTGGCGAGCGACATCGCGAAGTTGGCCTGAAAATCGCCGAACTTCGCGTCCTGCGCCGGGCGGACCATCGCCACGAACGGCGCGGGGTCATCCGCATAATCCGCGAGGACCGGGGCAAAACGCTGTTGCAGCACACGCAGAAGATTCATGGAAACGGATCGCCAGGACAGTTTCGTTCCCGGAGCCATCGCCGGGGGCAAGGGCAGCAGTGTAGCGGGTGATTGTCAGCGGACAGAGCGACCAGGGTGGTGGTTCGAGAGCGATGACAATACCCTGTTGGATGGAAGCTGTGAGATCCGTCGATTCCGAGGCTTCCGGCTCCCGTGGAAACCCTTCATCACGAGACACATTTCATGCTGACTCGCGTCGCGCTTCTTGCCTTCTGCCTGTGTGTTCTCAGCCCTCGGTGCCAATCCGAAATTGCAGCTGCGGATCCCTTGCGGATTGTGACACTGGGTGATTCGATCACCAAAGGAGTTCGCTCGGGGGTGACTGCTGAGGAGACGTTTGCAGGGGAGCTGCAACGACAACTGCGGGCTGGCGGTCACACCGATGCAGAGGTCGTCAACGTCGGTGTCGGCGGCGAGACCGCTGGGCAGGGGCTGAAGCGACTGGAGAAGGATGTCGTCGCGAAGAAGCCCGCGATCGTCACAATCATGTACGGCCACAACGACAGCTACGTCGACGCCGGGAAGACCGAAGTCCGCATCCCGATCCCGCGCTTCCGGGCGGATCTCTCTCAACTCGTCCAGCGGCTGCGCGAGTCGGGGATCACGCCGATCCTGATGACACCGCCCGCGTATGCGGAGAAGTCGGACCCGAACGGAATCGGGGAACACTGCAACGTGAAGCTCGCTCAATACGCCGAGGTCACACGGCAAGTGGCGGAGACATTGCAAGTGCCGCTGGTCGACCACTACGCCGCCTGGGCCGAGGTGTCGAAGAGCGGGACCGATCTCAATGAGTGGACGACCGATGGGTATCACCCGAATCCGAAAGGGCATGGAGAGATGGCGGGGCGGATGTTGCCTGTGGTGATTTCTGATAAAGGAGCATTGTATCCGTGGGAGGATTCCGTCGACTGGTTTGAACATCCTGGTACAGGCATCAAGGCGAGTCGCAGGTTCAATGAAATCGTATTTACTGGCCTGAAGCCGGAGACGCGGGAAATCCGATTCCCACGGCTGAACAATGTGGTGATATCCTGCCAGTTGCGATCTCTGGTTAAACTGGTCAACGGTCATTTGAATCTGACACAGACCCCCCAAGAGTGGCGAATTGAAATCCCTGAAGAACGTATTCGGTGGTACATCGAAGCGGAGGTCTCTCAGCAGGATGAGGTGATCCTTCAAGTGGATGGAATGCCTCGAATCGCAAAGTCGCCCGCAGTCTCGCGTCCAGGTTCTGACAGAGTCATCACTCTGTCCGCTTGCGATGCGGTTGTTCACGGCGAGAAACTGCAGTTCGAGCCACTCACCCACAAGAACACCGTCGGCTATTGGGTGAACCCGAGTGACTATGCCGAATGGAGCTACGCCCTCGACACTCCGGGCGAGTTCGAAGTCGAGATTCTCCAAGGCTGCGGCGGGCATGCGGGGAGTGATGTGGAACTGGGTTTCTCTGAAGGCACTGTCCCGTTTGTTGTTGAAGAGACGGGACACTTCCAGAACTTCGTCTGGAGGAAGATCGGGCGTGTCGCCCTCAAGGAACTTGGCGTGCAGGTCATGTCACTGAAATGCAATAAACTCGCCAAAGGAGCGGTGATGGACATGCGTCAGGTCCGGTTGGTCCCCACCGCGTTGGCAACCAACGATCCTCGTGACATGCGAGATGTGCCCACTGATCTCGTGCCTCCAGGGTGTACGAACGAAGCCATCGGACCGGGTCGTCGCTGCCATCTGCGTGCTTCCAAAATCAAATCCCATAATGCCTATCACACGCTCTACTTGCCGACGAATCACAATATGACTCAGAAATGGCCGATCCTCGTCGAATGGACAGGCAATGGTTACTTCCGTAGTGATCGCGGGGATGTCTCGACCGGTAGTCCCACAACGGGCGAGTTGGCATATGGCCTCTCCGGCGGCTACGGGGCGATTTGCCTGAGCTTGCCCTTCCTGAGAGGAGATGGCGAATTCGTTGCCACTCAGTGGTGGGGTGAGGCTCCGACGTATGACTCCACAGCGACCGTTAAGTACATGAAAACAGCCATCGCCGAGACCTGCGAGAAGTACCACGGCGATCCTTCGCGAGTGATCTTCGTCGGCTTCTCGCGTGGGGCGATCGCCGTCAACGCAGTCGGTCTCTCCACCGAGGAAGCCGCCGGGTTGTGGAAGGCCGCCGTCTGCTTCAGCCACTACGACGGTGTCGGCAACTGGCCGTTCCCGAAGAGCGACGCCGCTTCGGCCATCGAGCGGCTCCAGCGTCTGGGCACCAAGCCGCAGTTCATCATCAGCGAGTCGCCGAGCCAGGGACCGGCCCTCGCCGACCAAGCACGCGAGTTCATCGAGAAGTCCAGCGTCAAGGGCGACTTCACCTTCGCCACCACCGGGTTCCTCAACCACAGCGACCAGTGGGCCCTCCGCCCCAGCCCGGCCCGAACCCAGCTGCGAGAATGGCTTCAGCGGCAGATGGCCCCGTAGTGATACATTGACGGGTCACATCACCTGAGTTCAGCCCACCCAGCCCTTTAAGGGTGTCGTTTTGGGGGGTTTACTGGTTTTTTGGATTTCTGATTCGGCTGGGATTTTTCGGCAGCGAGGAGTTTGGCGGTGGAGATGTGTTTCTTTTTGGCAAAGCGGGTGCGGCGAGGTTTGGGTTTCTTGGGGCCGCGCGGGTGTTTGCGATAACGCTGCAAATCGGCGTCACGCGCCAGGCTCAGCAGCCAGTGGGCCATCGTCTTCACTTCCCATGTGGCCAAGTCTTTCCACTTGTCGAGGGCAATGCGATCAGCATGCCGCGATACGTGCCCGACAGTTCGTCGGCCATGTAATAGGTCGACACTTCCTGTGCTACGGTGTCCGCTCCGTGAGTTGCGATCAGGGCGGCGCGGAAGGTGGCCAGTACGTTGTTTGAGGAGCTGTCGGTTTGACGGACAGTCCAACCCCTGATTTTCTCCCGATTGTGGAACCGGTCTGGCGGAGTTCAAACTGGCGGGGTGAGTGGCCATCAAGTGACGAGTGTTTGCGCCGCAGTCAATGTTGCGAGTCCGCATCGCTCGCCTTGACTGGAGGCGATTCCGCTGGCTTGGTCTTTTTGGTAGCAGCGTGGGCCTGCATCAGGTGACTCATCATTTCATCGCAAGCGGGAAATGCCTGCGATTCCCCCGTGTTTGTGCAAACGACGGCGGCGAAGTCTGATTCGGGAATGATCCAAATCAATGCGAACGCGTTTGTGTTGGATCCTGCGTGATTGAGTGCGGGACCAAGCCCAGTCTTCAAGCAAATCCACCCGCACGCATACTTTGTACCCCGGATCGTGTAGTCGACCAGAGGCTCGTGGAGATGATCGAATGCACGTTGCGATCGCAGGACCGGGGCGGGTTTACCAGCCAAATGCCACTGGGCGTATTTGGCGTAGTCTTCGATCGACAAGTGGACCGTTCCGCTCGCTGCATAGACCGTGGGGTTTTCAGCACCCACCGATTTGGGATCGATCGGCTTACCGTCTTTTGCTCGATGGCTCCACAGAAGTGGCGGAGTCAACAGCTTGGCCGAATTCATGGAGCGAAAGTCCGCCGATAGCATCTCCAACGGATCGAAAAGGTGCTGTTTCATGAGCGACTCAAACGATTCCCCCGCTCGAGTTTCCAACATTGCCGAGGCGATTGCGTAACCAAGATTCGAGTAGGCGAACTTGCCCTGCGAGTGCGACGGTGCCTTGGAAAGCACCAGCTTGAGCATGCGTTTCCGCTCCAATTCCGGAGACTGTTTTTCGTCGAAGAAACTCCCCCACGCCGGACCCGAAATAGCGGAAATGTCGCCGGGCAGTCCGCTTTGGTGAGACAACATCTCATCCAGTGTGACCTCACGCAGCAGGGGATGAATGTCGGTGGCTTTGGGCCACACGTCGCCAATGCTCGTCTCCCAGTCGATTTTGTCAGCATCCACCAAGACTGCCGCCAGTGTAGCCGTCATCGACTTCGTGCAGGAGCCAATCGGGAACCGATCTGTCAATTCCACCTTGTCAGTCGTTCCTCGTTTGCGGTCACCAAAGCACTGTGACTTCACCAACCCGTTGGCGTTAACGACAGCAGCAGTCATCGCTGGAACATCATGCTTGCGGCAAAGCTCGGCGAGTTTTGTCGCCATCTCCTCCGTCTTCACTTGGGCAAAAGTGGTCGAGCAAGTGCCGATTGCGAGGAGCAAAGTGGCCAACGCCAACGATCGAAGCAGAAGAGAGGTGCGTCTCATGGAGAAGTTTCCGGTGGGAGTGAATTCGTCGGACTCAGAAGGCCCGGCCTCCAGGTTTTTAGACTTGGCACGCCCTCAGAAGCGAGGCCGCGAGGTGCGGAAACTCCGCACATGATCGATAAGGCAAAAGACTGACTGGTTGTTCACTGCCCGATGGTTCGCGGGGTGGCCCCGGTTGCCGCTTTGGGCTACCGGGGCGGCGGAGCCGGAAGAGGCTCTGGCAGGGACGTACTCTCTGGCGAAGACCTCTTGTGCCAAGGCACACCGGTAGGCTCCAAAGCGAGCCAACCGGTGCCACCCCGCCCAAAGCGGCCAACCTGGGCCACCCGCCGAGGCCACGCAGCATCCCAGCTTCGATCTGTTGGCTACCGCAGATCAAGGCGATGACTAGACTTCATGCGGTTGGAAATGAGACGTAACTGCCCCTCGCCAGAGGGCGGGCGACCTTCCCAAGTCGCCCACGTTCTGGCGAACGTAGCGACATGAAAATGTAGAAAATGAGATACGACGGGCTAACCCAGACGATGCTTTCAACGCCTGGGTCACCCGGCCACTTCGTCAGTATCACGGAGACTCCAAAAGCCAGGCAGCTTTAACTCTCAGTCAGGCACCGATTCAATCCACCGTGGTTTGACACAGAACCATGTTCTTTCGGTTGGTACGTCGGTCAGCCTGAACCTCGGCTGAAGCAGTGTCGCACACGACATTTGCCAATTGAGCGCACGCGCAGAACCCATGTCATCGTCCGTTCGCGTTAGGGAGCCGGAACCGGGTCGAGTGGAGTCGGCTCAGTCCTGGCGGGCAGCGACTCGGGTGCCGGAGCGACTCGCACCCGGGAGGCGGATGGGGCTTGGCTCGCCACTTGGCTCGCGTCCCAGCCTGCATCAATCGACAATAACTTCAGTGCCGACTGGACACTGCTCAGGTGGCTTGTGGCTGACTCCGCGCCTCCTCGAGTGGGCTTCCAACTGTCAATCACGGGAGAGGCTTGAGCCAAGATCGCATTCATGTCGCTGATCGTGGCCAGGAGTCCCGTGGAATCTCCAGCGCTGTTCAGCGAGTCGAGCTGCTGGGCTCGAGCGATCAGCGAATACGTATCGCGGTACACGTCTTGGAACTGTGGGTTGTCCAGGTATGAATCATGGAGTGCGATACACAATTGGTTGGTGCGTTCCGCAACGGCACTTGCCAACTCCGGAATGTGCGCACGACCACCCAAGCTAACTCCGGGGAGGTTGGTTCGTTGAGCGGAGTCTTGCGGAGGGAAGGAGATCCGGCTTGAGGACTGGACACTTGGGGCCTGATAGACGACCGAGGGCGTTGAGTACACCGGAGCCTGTGTCACATACTGGGGTGTCACATACCGAGGAGTGACGTAAACACTGGTCCCGCCATACCCATAGGACGGGTACGAGTTGTAATAGCTATTCCCGTACAGAGAGTTGCCGTACCCCGTCGAGTACCGCAAGCTGTTGTATCCGCCGTTGCCGCTGTACCCGGTTCCGTAACTGAACCCGAAGCCCCCGCTCCCGATGTAAATCCCACCCCCGCTCTGGTGGCGTGAACCACCTCCGTAGCTGCCACCTCCGTAGTTGCCACCGCCGTGGTGAGAACCGATTCCACCTCCATCATGCGAGGAACCACTGTTACCGTGGTGGCCACTACCTCGATGTTGTGCGAAGAGGGTTTGGTCTGCCCCCTGACAGAGCAGCAGAGCGATAGCCAGGCTACCAGATTGAAGGAGACGAGCGAGCATGGGGAACTCCTGAAACATTTCAGCGGATGAGGCGCGACGGCCCAGTGGGGTGTCTTGTCTCATATTCTAACCGCGCAGGTCAACGGGGGTTGACATTTTTGCGAATTGCCGAGCCCTCGACCGCAGATCCAACCGGAGTTGCAACGTCTCCGCTCGATCCCGATGATTCGTCCCTGAGACGTAGCGTCACTCGTGAGTGCGAGTCAGGCTGGCGTCTGTCGTTTTACGGAATGTGGTCTCTGTGTCGTCATCGATTCTTGCTGTGGTGTTTGATTTGGATGGTCTGATGGTGAACACTGAAGAGGTGTTTCACCTGACCGGTCATGAGCTTTTGCGACGGCGCGGGAAGGTCGCGACGCAGGCTCTGTTCAACCAGATGATGGGTCGGAGAGCCCGCGAAGCCTTTGCCGCAATGATTGAGATGATGGAGCTGCCCGACACGATCGATGATCTGCAACTCGAGTCGGAAAGTATTTTTGATGGGTATCTCGACACGCATCTGCGAACGATGCCAGGCCTGCTCGAGTTGCTGGACCATATCGAGGTGAGCCAACTGCCGAAGGGAGTCGCCACCTCGTCTGATCGGGAGTACATGCAGCGCATGCTGGGGCATTTTGACCTGCTGCACCGATTCCCCGTGCGACTCACCGCCGAGGATGTCACGCATGGCAAGCCGAACCCGGAGATCTACCTCAAGGCCGCCCAGCGTATGGGAGTTCAGCCGCATGAGATGCTCGTCCTCGAAGACAGTCATAACGGCACGAAAGCCGCAGCTGCCGCCGGAGCGCACATCATCTCGGTGCCTCACGAACACAGCCAGCACCACGATTTCAGCGTGGCAAAGCATGTGGCGTCGAGTTTGATTGACCCGGTGATCCTGGAGTTGATCGGGGTGCGGTAACGAACGTAGCGACATCAGAGCGACTTGAGGCTCACCAGCCCCAAGATCGCCAGGATGGCCGAGATGATCCAGAACCGGACGACAATCCGCGTCTCGGGCACCTGAGCAAATACAAAGTGGTTGTGCAGCGGGCTGCAGGCGAGGATTTTCTTGCCGCGCAACCGATTGCTGCCGACCTGCAAAATCACGCTTACGGTCTCGGCGACGAACACACCGCCGACAATCACCAGCAGCAGCTCTTGCTTGATCGAAATCGCGACCATCGCAATCGCACCGCCGAGCGCAAGGCCGC
>JANOKO010000122.1:0-5347 GCA_031419335.1 Planctomycetota bacterium | reverse complement strand
TGGCTAGATCGCCGAGATGGACGATCGCTTCGCCGGGAGTCGTGGCAGGGAGAGTCGTCATTCCCAGGACTACGGCATCCAGAGTCGAGGTCAAGGTCAGCTCCTCGCGCCCTAACAGATTCGCGATGGTGACCAGCTTCTGACCGACCCCGACGGTCTCTCCCGGTGAGACGTGAAACTCCAGAAACCCGCCGCGCTCGGCACGCACCCAACGGGACTTGGTGATGATCGTCTGCACTTCGGGTGGCTCAAACTCGCCTTCGATCATGCCAAGATGAATCAGCGCGTTGCGGATGCCGCGCTCAAAGACCTTGACCACATGAAATTGGACTTTCCATGTTTCACCGCCCTCGATGATGACGGTCGGGCAGCCCGCCTGACATGCCTCCCGTCGCAATGCTCCCTGGGGACCTCTGCCCTTCACGACATAGCGTGTCCCGAGCGCGAGTGCCAATTCTTCAATCTCGGGACGCGAGGTGTCGGCACAGACCACGGGAAAGTTGGTTCTGCGAATCGCAGCGGTGTGTAGATCAATCCCGTAATCACAGCGATTCACGATTTCGTCAAAGATGCGACAAGCCAGTCGACGCGCGAGGCTGCCTGCTTTGGAACCTGGAAAGCAGCGATTCAGGTCACGCCGGTCTGGCAAGTAGCGTGAATGCCGATCGAATCCCAGGACATTGACGACCGGTATCAGAATCAGTGATCCCGCACGCAGATTCAACTGAGGGTCGCGAATCAGATTGCGGACCGCACCCGTTCCATTCAATTCATTGCCATGCACCGCAGCCGTGACAAAGACCGTCGGGCCGGGCTCAAGTCCCCGGCGTACGTGCAGCGGAATCGAGATTGTCATCCCGCTGTAGCTCTCCCCCATTTTGAGTTCGATGTCTCGCGATTCACCAGGAAGGATGGAGGCATGGTCCCAGATCTCGATCGGTCGCTTCGGGCGAGGGGACATCACGAATGCTGCTCCGTGGCGGAATTCTGCGGACGAGTCAAAGGCACATCACGTCGGCGGGGCGGACGGCGGACCGCGCGATCCCCAACCAGTTCCCGCATCGCATCGAGCTTGCCGAAGCACAACAGCGCATCTCCCACCTGCAGGACACGTGTCGAAAGCGGGTTCGAAATCTGATTGTCACTCCGCCTGAGCGTCAGGATGTTAATATCGAGTTCACGGAGCTGCGATTCGGCAATGGTCTTGCCGATGTAGGGCGAGCCTTCTCGGATGATCAGGTCAGCCACTCCGTACCCCTTGGTCAGCGTGAGCCGTTGCCGAATATCGACATCGGGAAAACGAACATTGCTTGCAATAAAATCAATAATGGCTCCGGCAATGTCGATCCCAGTGGCCGCTTCGATGCCTTCCAGGCCGGGAGACGAATTGACCTCCATGACTAGAGGGCCTTCGCGACCTTCGAGCATGTCGACCCCGGCAATGCGGAGGCCCATGATCTGCGCAGCGCGGATGGCAGTTTCGGTATATTTCGCGTCGAGTTGTATGGCCTCTGTGGACCCACCGCGATGCACATTACTTCGAAACTCGCTCCCAGACGCCGTCCGGCGCATGGCCGCCACGACCCGGTCACCGACGACAAAGGCACGAATGTCGCGGCCCCGGCTCTCCTCGACGAATTTCTGAATGAGGACGTTTTGACGGACCCACTGTAGTGCCTCGATGATGGCCAGTGCGGTTTCGTTTCGCTCCGCCAGAATCACTCCGATCCCTTGTGTCCCCTCGATCAGTTTGATGACGACCGGCACTCCACCCACACGCTCGATGGCGGCCATGGCGTCCGACCGGTCGCGAACAAACGTGGTCTGCGGAATGCCAATCGCGTGTTCACCACGACTCAGGATTTGCAGAGACCGCAGCTTATCGCGAGCATTCTGGATCCCGTTCGCCGAGTTCGCGCAATAGACCCCCATTTGTTCCAACTGCCGGACGACCGCGATTCCATAAAACGAAATGCTGGCTCCGATGCGGGGCAGGATCGCATCAAACCCTTCGAGTGGGCTCCCGGCGTAATACAGATCGGGCGACCCCTGTTGCAAGTCGATGGTGAGCCGCAGAGTGTCGATGACTTTAACATCGTGTCCCCGCTGCTGGGCAGCCCCGACCAAGCGGGTTGTGCTGTAGTTGGATTCTTCGCAAGAGAGGATCGCGAGCTTCATGATGGCGCAATAACTCCGCAGGGAAACACTCCGGGAGTGGAGACTCCCTGATTCTAGCCAGACTGTGCCAATCACCAACAGCCCGGTTCCAACATTCGCAAACTGGAAAGCTTTTCAAGGGGATGGGCCAACTGACATCAGCCTGGACTCGGACACTTCGGATTCACCCGTGCGCTGCCCGAGACACACGCTGAGAGAAACCACATGAGATTACTCCCACAAGCGAATCGGTACGCTCTTCAACAAGGCTGGAGGCCAGAACGGACGCAACAAGCGACAGGCCATTGTGTACGCCGGATCGAACAGGTTCCCGACATCGTACCTTACGCATTGGGGGAGCCAGAGATGGGCACTCACGGCATCGAGTCCCCCTTCCTGCATCAACCAGCGCAGCATCTCGGTCGTGGCATGTTGTGCGGCTTGATCGAGTGGTCGTGCGTTTCCGATGGTGGCGATCCCGTAGGAATCGATCAGTCGAGGCCACTCTAATGGGTATCGCTTCAACAGGTGCAGCTCAAAAGTCGTGCGAGTCGAGACCTCGACCCCGTTGCCGCTGATCTCGCCGTCGCCCTGGACCGCATGTGCATCGCCGAGAAAGAACAGACCGCCCTCGGTCGACACGGGAAACACCACGACCGCCCCCGCACGGCATGAGCGATAATCCATGTTCCCTCCATAGGGGCCCGAGGTAGCTGTCGAGATCGCTTGCTGACGGGCTGGTGCCACACCGAAACACCCCAACATCGGATCCAGTGGCAACACCAGTTCTGGCATCTCGACTGTTCGCGGGGAGACCAGACGGACGGTTCGGGACGAGTTGTCAATCTCCCATTCCACCAATTCATTTGGCGGAAGTGCAGATACGTAGGAGGGGTCCACGCACTGTGCGGCGGTCGAAGCCGTCGTGAAGCCGTAACTGCGGCTGGGGGAAATCTCCACGATCCGAACTGCCAGAGCATCGCCCAGTTCGGCCCCGTGGACGGCAAACGGCCCGGTCATCGGGTTCCCCCGGGCAGCCACGGGCTTCCGGTTCCGGTCAAAACCACGGGCGTCTACCGTCTCTGTCGTGATCGAATCGCCTGACGCCACCCACAACACTGGCGCATGCGAGCCGAGAGTATTGTGATAACAGGTCGGGGTGAAGTTGTGGTGCATGGGCGGAAGGAGAGGGAGAGATGAAGCACTCACTGAAACATTGAAACCAGTTCGTCACTCATTCCGTTGATACCGCGGCTGACCACCCCAGCCGAGTTTCTGATTGAGCGTTTTGTAGTAGCTGTGGCCAGTCAGGCGGGCCAGTTGAAAAGAGACCGCCGCACGTCGAACGATAATCTCATCGCCCTGGTGCAGAGGCTCGCGGATTTGGCCGTCAATCGTCAGCATGACTCCCTCGGGGACACGCGGCAGCGTCAGTCGGTACTCCAAGTCCGCCCGATCGACGAGCGGGCGGTTCGACAGGGTGTGGGGAGAAATCGGTGTCACGACAAACGCTTGCAAATCTTGCTGCAAGATCGGTCCACCGGCAGACAGACTGTGCGCGGTCGACCCGACTGGCGTACTGAGGATGAGTCCATCCGCGCTATAGGTGGTGACGTGAACCCCGCCCACCGACAACTCCACATCGATCATCGAGAGCGAACTGCCAGAGTGGATCGCCGCCTCGTTCAGGCCAAGATACTTGCGTGAGCTGCCGTCGGCTCGGAGGTGTTCACATTCCAACATTAAATGCTTCACGACCTGGTAATCGCGAGACTCCAGACGGTGAATTTGATCCCGGAATTCTTCCGGCGAAAGGTCCGCCAAAAAGCCAAGTCGTCCAAGGTTGATCCCCACAATGGGCATCTGGCGCGAACCAAATCCACGGCAGGCTCGCAAGATCGCACCATCTCCGCCGAGAACGACCGCGAGGTCAGCCTCTTGCGTGGGTGGTCCAATTTCCTCGCCGATGATGACTTCTGCAATCTCGATCGATTTCCGTTTCCGAAGAAATGCCTCGAGCGTACTCCACGCCGATTGGACTCGCTCGGAGTCGTCGCGAGTGACAATTACCAGTCGCAGGGGTTCTCGGGACATGACATGACCAGCGGGTTTCGACACGTCCGCACGGCAGATCGCCGGGACGCAGGAATCTTGATGATACCGTTGAGGTCGGTTCCGTGCGCTACGCTCACAAGGACTTCTCACCGGAAACGCAGATCGTGGCAGCTCGGTTTCGCGCGGATTCCTGATTCACAATCAACTCACATCGGCAATCCTCGTAGCACCTCCGCCCCGCGCAGCAGCGTCTCATCCTTGACGGCATCGCTGAGGCGGAAGTTCGTGTCCTCGGAGCTGAAGAGATTGCCGGGGATGATCAAGAGTTTGTTCAGTTCCAAGCTCCAGCTGGGGACGACACATCCCCGAAGCTCCGCCTCATCGTGTGAGGAGTGGACTCCGCAACAGGAGATCACTTCCGCCCATTCCAGTCACATCAGGTCGTAGTACGACTCCTGCCCGATGTGCTTGAGATAGGTCTCCGCCAAGTCCGGAAGAAAACCGGGATCTCCGATATTGATCCAGGCGTCGACCGACCCGCGATAGCAGTAGCGTTGCGTCTGAAAGCCCCGCCACTTCTCATCGAACAATCGAAACCGGAACGTGTGCTCGTACCGGGTCGATTGACGGATAGTGTCCTCCAGACGCTCTGCATTCAGTAACGGCCCCCCGATACGCCGCCACGCCTCTGCGTCATCGTCGCTGGGGTCGACCACATAGACCGTCAGCAGCTTCTCGTTCCGGTCCACATAAAATCGGTTCTCGGGAACGACCTCCGCAACGGCGTTCTCCAGCTCAAGCACTTCCTCATCGGTGATCAGCTTCGGTTTCGCCAAGCGGACGGAGACTTGTCCCGTGACTTGTTCGCGGATTTCGTACTCGACCGGAAGCTCGTCGGCCAGAACTCCCTCGCTGGACCGGGAGAAGGAGTACTTCGGCTTGCCGGTCTTGGTCTGGCCGACGTGCAGGTAGTACGTTTCGCCTTGACGTTTGAGGTAAGTGAAGGGCATCTCGATGACACCTGCTGAATGTCGGCGATTTCTCCGAAATTGCTGTCTGGCTGTCTTTCGCGAGTGTCAGGCAGTCGGGCGAAAAGAGTCTCCCCGCCACCCCGCTCGTCGGGGTGGTTCCCGCG
>JANOKO010000121.1:0-9308 GCA_031419335.1 Planctomycetota bacterium | reverse complement strand
CGACATCGTCGTCGACAATGGCGCGGACGGCACATTCGCAGTCAACAACGCGACCACTGGCAATAACAACGGCAATCTCGGCGGCGATGTCGGAAATGGCGCGGGCTTCAAGTTTGCTGCTGATGGAGCGGCCACGACGGTCTCGCTGACTTCCGCTGCGGGAGCCCTGGGTGACAACACGTTCAACAACAACACGGGTGATGTGGGAACCCTGCTGGATGGTCCGGGTGTGTCAGTCACCCTGACTAACGGTGTGACGGCGACAAACCTGATCATCGGGGCCAGTGCTTCGGGGAATGATGGGGATGGCCTCCAAATCCTGGCCAACGATGGCACCGGAGTCACGATCAACAACTTCGGCATCTCGGGAAGTGCGTTGCAAGTCAACAATAATGCTGGCAACGGCCTGCTGGTCGACTTCTTTGCTGTCAACGGGGTGAATGCGTTCGATCTGGCGAACATGACTGTCAGTGGCAACCAAGTGGATCAGATCCATGCCCAGTTCCGCCTGATGACGATGGATCACATTTCGCTCGACACGATCACGACCACGGGTGTCGCCGGTTCGGATGACGGCATCGAGATCAGCTTGCTCGACACCCAGTTGACCCGCCCGGCTGTGAATGGATATGCGTTCTCGGCGACGAATGTGGTGTCCACGAACAACGGTGGATTCGGATTGAACCTGAGCGTGGATGAGGCCGGTGTTCCGGATGCCGTACAGACTGCCGGTATCACGAACGGTTTGATCCTGGGCAGCGAGTTCGCGAACAACGGAGCCGCCGGGGTGCGGATGACCTTTGGGGGCGACTCACAGGCTGACTTTGACATCATCAATAACACGACCGGCTTCCACGATAACGCCGCAGAAGGCATTCTGATCGAGGTCCAGGACGCAGCCATCTATCGGATGAACGGCACGAACCTGGTGTTGGCAGGTGCCAACTCGATGTACAACAACCAGATCGTGAACAATGGCGGCGTGGGCTTCCACGTGATCGCCAGCGAGCCACTGGATGTGACCAACATCGTTCCGGACGGAGTGGGACCGCGGATCGAACTCGATCTGGGTGACATTCTCCGGAACCCGAACGTCATCACGGGCAATGTCGATGCCGCGATGGCCATCGAAATGTCGGGAGATGCGACCGGGTCGTTCAACATGGTCAGTTCTATCCTGACGTTCACGACGGACGGAGCCGATGCCAACCTCAATGGCGACGGATTGGCGTTCCGAATGACGGACTTCTCATCGTTGGAATCGCTCAACATTGACGGGGCCGCTGCGGGGTTGGATATCAGCGACAACGCGGGCAGCGGACTGGTGACGAACGTGAGCCGGTTTGCGGAACTGGGGACCACGACCCGCATGACCGTGTTGAATACGACGATCCAACGGAACGGTCGGCACGGGATCGACATTCAGCGTAATGACAATGCCTTGTACGGTCCGGATGCGTTTAATAACGCGATCATCATCGGCTCGGCGAACAATGGGAACCTGATGCGTGACAATACTCAGAACGGACTGAATATCGTTCTGAGTAATACTCCTGGTGGGATCCTGCCGTTCGACATCGATGTCACTGACAACACCTTCGAGCGGAACCTGAACGGAATCTTCCTGAACGGTACGGGTAACGCCCAGTTCATCGGGAACATTTCGGACAATGACTTCGATGGACAACGCCAAGACGGTATCCAGGTGGTTCTGGAAAACAATGCCGCAATCGGCGATCCACGACTGTTGACCAATCCGGGACTGGACCCCTTCTTCTTTGACGGGAACCAGGTTCTGAACAGCGAACGCGACGGATTCCGGTTCGACACCAACTTCACCAACGAAGCGGGTCTGTTCGGAGCGGGGGCCTATGCCAATGTCTTGATCCGCGACAGCCAGAACTTCGTCGATGGATTCGGTGACCCGGTGCGAACCCTGATCGATGGAAACGGAACCCACGGGGTCAACATCATCGATAACAGTGACTTCGTCGCGGGTGTGGGGGTGGCTGTGACTCGGCAGAATACCTACCGGATCATAGACTCAGACATCACGAACAACGCTGTGGATGGTGTGCATCTGAATGTTGCCAACAACGCCGGAATCCGTGATGCCAACAATGGTGTGGCGCTCATCATCGGGGATCCGGCGAACGCAGATCAGCGAGACGTGCAGATCAACTTCAACGGTGACGACGGTGTGGATCTGGAATTGGCAGATGCCGACAGCATCACCAATAACATCCGCATCTCGCATACGACGATCAACTTTAACGGGGCTGCCGGTGATGGGACCGGAGGAAACGGGATCGAGACCGACGTGTTGACACAGGGTTCGATGGACATGCTCCTCGAAACACTGGATGTGCAGGGCAACAGCGATGATGGACTGCGGTTTGATGTGACATCCTTGCGGCAGAACCAGGTCAAGACACTGGAGGGCACCGCTCTGACAACTTCGGCCCTGGTCTTAGTCGAAATGTTCGGCGTGGATGCCTCGCTGAACGGGGGTCGCGGGATGTACGCTTCGCTGGAACACGACCGTGTCCCGACCAACACGTTCAACGGGCTGGGCGGATTCACTCCACAATCCACCAGCGTGTTCAATATTGGTCGTGGAGACCGCTTCAACGATGCGACAGCTGTGAATCGCTTCAACAGCAACGCCCGTGAAGGGGTCGTCATCGACATGCAAGCGACCAATATGGACCAGGATACCATCGATCAGCCGGCGACCCCGCACTATCTTGGCCAGCTCGATGTCAATGACGACGTGTTTGTGGATGTGAACCAGCCACAAGGAGTTGTCTTCAGCCCCGCCTGGAGCACAAACCAGTTCAATCACACCATTGGCGGCATCAACCCGGGAACCAGTTCCGGGCTACCCGCCCAGGAAACCATCCGAAACCTGACGACGACTGTCAATTTCATCCAGAACGAAGTGGCCAACAACGGCACAAACTTCGAGGATGGCTTGGCATTCGGCGTGGGGTCGTTGACCCGTCTGAATACTCAGATCGCAGGTAACAGCTTTGGTGGAAATGTCGGGGATGACATCCGGTTCTATCCACAACGATCGAACGATATTAACCCGCCGCAATCCTTCCAGGATACATCAAACGATGGTCCCCACAGCTACATCGTACATGATCCGGTGGCGTACGCCGACATCATCTTCGGCTCAGTGGACACCGATCTGAATGGAACGATTGATCAGACCTGGGGCAACGGTCGTAGCGTTGATGCCAACGGAGCGGCCTCGAACGGTGTGGGAGCGGGTGATCAAATTGCAGTCTTAACCTTCGGGACGAACCAGACCGCCCAGATCACGAACGATGGTGTCTTCACCAATGCTGACCCGATCAAGGGGAACAATCGTCCGGTGCTCCTGGTGGGCCAGATCCAGGTCAATGGGGTCTGGGAAGACGAAGTGGTCAACGACTTCTTCGAGAATGGGGTGCAGCAGGTCATCGACACCCAGTTCTTCTTCTTCAACCAGAACCCAGTAACCGGCTATCCCGATGCTGGTTTCCCCTAACCGTTTGAATCGAGTGTGACACCCCGACCGGCAGTGGCTTGCAAAAGCCGCCGCCGGTTTGGCGTTGGGGAGCAGCAGTCATGAGACTCCTGTGGGCACGCTGGGAGTCAAGGCACAATACTGACGAATGCGGTGACCACGGGGTTACCAGCCCACTGAAATAGTCTGTGGCACGGGCTTCCAGCCCGTGTTCCCTTCAGTCTCACACATGGGCAGGATGCCCATGCCACGTGTTTCAACGGGCTGTTACGGTTCGACAGCGTCTCGCGTTTCATCGAAGCGTTCCGCCCGCATGCGTTCCGGCTCGACACCGTCTCGCCTCGCGACTTCGGACCGGCTGAGGATACCCAGCTCGACCAATCGGGCATCTGCGGCCCGCTCACGCGGTCGATCGCGCGTGACCAGTTGCGGGAAGGTCCATCCGGCTTCGACCTGTTCGAAGAAGTCCTCGGGGAGCAACCCCTGCTCGAGGGCGACCTCCATCACCCACCGCCACAGCCGAGTGAACTCCTGGGCGAAGAATTGTTGCTCGCTCTGGAAGAGTTTGACGGCGGGGCCTTCTGCCACCATCGTCGAGGCATAATTGGCGTTCGAGGCATCGGAGGTCAGCATGAACTCCGGCAGACCGACCCCGGCGGCCACACTCAGTAATAGCAGTCGCCCCAGTGGCACCGCGTCGCCGAAGTTGGTGTCGGGTTGCAGGAACTTGATCTCGGTCGCCTGGTTAGTGGTCAGGATCGACCCCGGCTTGAACCGTTCAGTTCGGTGGCCACTGGGGAGGCCGGAGCCGCTGGGGTCAGCTGCTGCTTGAACCTGTTGCGGAGAGCCTTGGACCTTTCTCCAGAGGACAATGGATGCTTGCAGCTTGCGGGCATGCAGCTCGGTATCGATCCACTTTTCATAGCAGTCGAGCGTGCCGAGGATGGGGGCCAGAACGGTGAGGCCGCGTTTCTGGTTGGAGTCGACGCCAACCCGCGTATGCAGGATATCGCCCGCCGGGATCCGCTCGGCGAGGCCGCCTTGCAGCGGGTCAATCCGCAGGTACTCCTGCGGCGACTCGACATCGTGAGGATCGGTGAGTATTCCTTGTGAGACCGGATAATCGGGACACGAGCCGATCGTCTCGGGGTCGAGGAAACGTACCGCAGGCGGCCACTGGTATTCCGAGTATCGCCGCAGAAAGCACTCCCCGTCCCGCCACGAGCGGCGAGCATGCTCGCGAAAGGAGTAGTGCGTCACATTCGCCGACAGGAAGTCACTCCACAGGCGGTCCGCGAGGCCGAGCAGATCCATCGCTGAGGGCGAGCCCGTGGCGGATGAACCAGGTCTTGCCTGATGCGTCAATCGCAGCCCGGTTCCCGTGACGTACGACTCCAGTAAGCGCAAGACATTCTTCGCATGAGGGTTTTGCGAGACCAATGTCCGAGCGCGGCTGCGAAGATCTTGGCGCTCCCCTTCGGACATGGTCGCTCCGAGTTCGCCGACGGGTTGCCAGCGCCCGGGGTCTTCGGCGACGGGGTCGTTGGTTTCGGTCAGTGACAGCAATTGCTCCTGGACCAGGCGTTCGTGACGGGCCTTCAAGCGGAGTGCAGCCAGCTTATCACGGAGGAATTCAAACATTGGTCGGACATCCGGTTCAGGTGTGGAGCGGAAGAGTGAGTGTTTCAACGATTCCGATCCAGTTGCGCCAGTGGTGGAATTCTCCATCGGCAGATCCTGCCGCAGGTCCGGGGTTGTAAGCAATGCACTCCGCAGGGTTCATGGCGGAAGATGTTGCCCCACTACCCAGCATTGTTAATGCCGAGAACACACATGGAAGAATCGCTCTGCACACCAGCAACCTGTGGTGGAACCGTGAGTTACGGTTGTGTCGACCAAGACCTCCGGCGAATCAATGACCGCCTGGCACCTCCTGTGCTTGAAGGAATCTTCATGACAGCCAAGCGAGTCTCATATTGTTCTCAGTCTGGCTGACACAGTCTCTCTAGTTCCACAAATAACGGTTGCGCAAGGAATGCGTGGACCGCGAGGGGGCTTCATGCCCTTCGAAGACCCCGACCGATCACACCTCAGTGGAGTCAACGGACTAGCTCCCATCTGGCTGAAGGATTCTGCCAACTCTGACGAGACCCCAAAGCCCCGTCCAGGACAGGTCCGCATGACAAAGCTCCTGATTCGCGTTGGATTGTGTGTTGCCCTCTGTGTGGGCACTCAGATCCCTGCTGACGATGCCGTCACTCCTGTGCCTTCGCTCAGACGTACGGCTCAGTTGGCAGCGCTGGATCGCATCATGAAATCGGCGGTCGACATCCATACGGAGAAACAGCCCGGTCCGGCGACTGTGTTGTTTAATACCGGTCGTCCCAAGATCAACGGCATGGGCACCGGGATCATCATTGATGAGCGGGGCTATATTGTCACCAATCATCACGTGATCGAAGGCGTCCAAGCGATTCAAGTCACGCTGAACGACGGGACCGCTTATCAGGCCCGTGTGTTTAATTCAGACAAGATGACAGACCTGGCGATCATCAAGATCGATACGCCCGCCAGTCTGCCCGTGATGCCGCTGGGAACCTCGTCCGACCTGATGATCGGTGAGGATGTGATCGCGGTCGGAAACGCTTTTGGCTGGAAACACTCAGTCACCAAGGGGATTGTGAGTTCTATCGGACGAGATGTCGAACTGAACGAAGAGCAGTCCTACAAGAACTTGATTCAGACAGATGCCGCCATCAACCCCGGCAATAGCGGTGGCCCGCTGGTCAATGCCGATGGCGATGTGATCGCCATCAACGTAGCGATCCGTGCCGGTGCCCAGAAGATCGGGTTTGCCATTCCGATCGACGATGCCCGCATCGAGATCGCCAAGCTGATGAGCCAGAAGAATCCCGATGTGTTCCACGGGATGTCGACGTTCGACCACAAGCGCGGATTGGATCGCAAGCTGATCGTTCGCTCCGTGGCCCCCAATTCACCTGCGGAAGCCGCGGGGGTAAAGCCGGGTGATGTGATCTTAAAGATGGGGCACACCGTGGTCGTCGACTCCGCCGACCTGGAACGGACCATGCTGGGCCGCGTCGTCGGTGACAAGTTGGACCTGATGTTTCGGCGGGAGGACAAGACCGAGACGAAGGCTCTCTCTCTGATGCTCAATCCACGGGGGAATCGTCAACAGCAGTACACGGCTTCCAAGCCCACTCTGCCGCCGCTGGCTGTCGCCCCGCAAGCCCCTCCCGCCGTTGTGCCACTTCCAGTTGCTCCCCCCATTGTTGCCGCGATCGCACTGGAACAATCTTGGGAAGTCCTGGGGATGAAGCTGACCAGCATCCCCAACGGGACCAATCTGTTGGCGAACCAGCCCTATCGCGGCGGTCTTCTCGTGACGGATGTTCGGACCACCAGTCCCGCAGAGTCCAATGGCATCAAGAAGGGTGACGTACTCGTTGGTCTGCACGTGTGGGAGACCGTCACCCAGGACAATGTCGATTTCGTGCTCAAGCACCAGGATCTCAAGACCATCAATCCCCTCAAGTTTTATATCCTCCGCGACGGCGACACGCTCTACGGACATTTCCAGATTCCGCAGAACTCCACTGTCAGTCGCGTGAAGGGTACTGAAGCGAACTGATTGACAGTCTTCTGAAACATCGCCAACGCCGGTGGGGTCGAATGTCGACCTCACTGGCGTTTTTTGTTTCACGTTCACACGAGAGCCCTTCCTGTGTCCCGCTGCCTTTGCAGTCAGACCGCTCCGTGTGCAGAATGATGTCGTCGCGTCCACATGTACCCGGAGTCTGATATGAGTTGGAACCTGCCACGTCGCCAATTTTTACATGCGGGGGCCACAGCACTGGCGGGCCTGGTGCTGCCAACGCGGAACTTTGCCGCAGACCCGATCCCGCGGATCGGGAAGCCACACTTGAAGCTCTCATTGGCGGCGTATTCGTTTCATCGCCATCTGCCGCAGAACTGGCCGTCTCATAAAAAAGACGGCACGATGACATTGCTGGACTTCATCGACTTCTGTGCGGAGCAGAACCTCGATGGCACCGAGCTGACCAGCTACTACTTCCCGGCCGAGGTCACGCCGGACTACATCCGGCAGATCAAGGAGAAAACCTTTCGTCTGGGTCTCGACATCTCCGGGACCGCGATCGGAAACGACTTTTGCAAGCCTGCCGGAGAGGCCCTGGATGCCGAGCAGGCCATGACCCGTCGGTGGATCGACTACGCTGCTGAACTCGGTGCCCCAGTGATCCGCATCTTTGCGGGCAATGTGCCGAAGGGTGACACCGAGGCCGCCGCTCTGGATCGCTGCATCGTCGCGATTGATGAAGCTGTCGCCTATGCCGCGACTCGGGGAGTCGTGCTGGCTCTTGAAAACCACGGCGGAGTCACCGCGACCCCCGAGCAATTGCTGGCGATTGTCCAGCGGGTGACCGCCTCGCCCTATTTCGGCGTCAACTTCGACAGTGGCAACTTCCGCACTGCGGACCCCTATGCAGCCTTGGAAATGATCGCCCCGTACGCCATGAATGCCCAGGTGAAAGTCACGGTCTCGCCAAACAATGGAAAGAAAACAGAGGCCGACCTCCCCCGAATCGTTGGCATGCTGAAGCAAGCGAAATATCGGGGGTACGTGGTGTTGGAGTATGAGGAAGAGCTAGAGCCTCGCGAGGCAATCCCGCCGTTGTTGAAGCGGCTCCGGGAAATCATCGTCGGGTAGGGCCTCGTCGAGTTCCGACAGGCCAAGCTCGTATTGTGCGCTAGCCCCCTACCCGCATGTTCAACCGGACCGATTCCTGGATAGGCTTCCAGTCGGTCTGGTCTGGCAGAGTGACATGCGACAGCTACTCTGCCGCATAGAACGCATTCGCTGCGACAATCCCGGCCCCGGCAGGAACCTTCCCAGTGAGGCACGCCTCGAGCGCCGCGAGGAACACCAGCACGTTCCGTGGCTGGCTCGTCTCGCCCATCAGACCGACTCGCCACACCTTCCCCGCCATCGCCCCCAGCCCACCGCCGATCTCGATCCCGTAGTCATTGAGCAGCTTCCCGCGCACAGCCTTGTCGTCAGCCCCGTCCGGAATGCGGATCGCGTTGAGCATCGGCAGTCGGTGAGGCTCAGCGACGACGAAGCTCAGACCCAGCGCCTCGACACCGGCTCGCAGCGCCAGATGATTCCGGCGGTGCCGCGCGAACCGCGCGGGTAGTCCCTCCGTGAGAGTCTGCCGTAACGCCTCGTGCAGGGCGTAGTTCATATTGATCGGAGCGGTATGGTGATACGCCCGCGATTGGCCCCAGTAGTTCCGCACCAGCATCGTGTCGAAGTACCAACTGGCGATCTTCGTCTTCCGGGCAGAGATCATGTCGGCGGCCTGCTTCGAGAACGTCACCGGCGACAGACCCGGCGGACAACTCAGGCACTTCTGCGTGCCGGAGTAGGCGGCGTCGACCTCCCACTGGTCAATCTCGACGGGCAGTCCCGCGAGCGAGGTCACGCAGTCCATCAGCAGCAAGGCCCCGTGCGCATGCACGATCCGCGAGATATCCTCCATCGGCTGCAAGGCACCCGTCGAGGTCTCGGCATGCACGATCCCGACGACCTTGGGTTGGCACTGCTTTACGGCGGCTTCGATCTCCTGGGGGGTGAACACCTCGCCGAAGGGGCGCTCGATTTTCGTGACCACGGCCCCGCACCGCGCAGCCACATCAGCCATCCGTCCGCCGAAGACTCCGTTGACGCACACCAGCACGCGGTCGCCCG
>JANOKO010000120.1:0-7292 GCA_031419335.1 Planctomycetota bacterium | reverse complement strand
AGAATTCGCCCCTGGCACCAGGTCGTCGCGGAGTGGTCCGCGAGTGTGCCACTGGCACCTTCCGGAAGATTGGCCGGGTGGAACTTAATCGGAAAGCGAATTCGTCCAATGCGACCTTCAATGTGCGGTGTGATTCGATACACCAGACGATCCGCAAGAGCATCGACTCGCTCGACTACCGCGTCTGACGGATCGACCTCCAGCAACATCTCTTGGACAGCGGGGTGTTTATCCACCGCCATGTCCCGCGTGGTCGGCTGCGAAATGTCTCCAAAATCGACGTTTCGGTCAGCGGTGAAAGTGACGGCTGCGACACCTTCGAGGACAAACCGCTGCGATCGGTGCCCCGGCTGGTCCTCAAACGAAAACCCGGTCTGAAACGCAAAGGCCGTGGGATTGATCTGGTGTTTCTTGACTCGGCCCAAGTCAACACTCACGTCCAGAATCTGTTTCGCACCAGAGAGCAATTCTAACGCCGACGGCGAGATGCGCGTGCATCCGCATTCGGTAATCGTGCGCGCGACTCTCAGCAATGCTGGGCTGCGATTTGTCACCGTGAACTGGTGAGAGCAAATACTCTGGTCCCAAACCGTCCCCACATTCAACTCGGTCAGAGAAACGATAATGGGAAGCGGGGGCCCTTCAGCTTGCCTACCCCCCCCCCCCCTTGCCAATAGCCACGTAAGGTTGGTCCCGCAAGGAGAGCCAAACCACAGCCGACAACGAGAGTCGCGGCTACCAGATGTCGACCCGTTCGAAATGAAATCATGGCCTCCCCGATCAATGCCCCGGAATGCTACGCAGGCAGTTCTCGGGAGTCAAGTCGGCGTATGGTGAGCGGCCAGTTTTTATGACAGTCGTTTCCGGCAGCAAGAACTGCGGAATTCACCCCCCATAAAACTGGCCAGACATCGGGAGCTGCGCCCTCCCCGAGGTGTCGAGTGCGAACCCGGCCATGTATGGCCATACTGAGCCTCGCAAACATGAGCCCACCAGCACCCGCGTCACTTACCTCACGTGGCTTACCGCCTCCAATCACACCGAGCCACCTCCATGAAGATCACGAACATTCGATGTGCCGGATTACGGGGGGCCACTCCGGAGGGGGGCTGGAGCCATGAGTTGCGACCCGACGATTGCGTTCACACGCTGATCGCGGTGCATACCGATGAGGGGGCGGTCGGGCTAGGGAGCGTCTTCACGAACGACGCACTGGTCCGAGCCTCTCTGGCCGTACTCGAGCCGCTGTATCGCGGGGAGAATGCGCTGGAGCCGGAGCGGGTGAGCGAGAAGCTGCACCAGCACATGTTCTGGCTGGGACGCGGCGGGGCGATCACGCATGCCATCAGCGGGATCGATATCGCATTGTGGGACTTGCTGGGAAAGGCGACAGGGCAACCCGTGGGACGGCTGCTCGGGGGACGGTATCGCGAGCGGGTGCAGCCGTACGCTTCGCTGCTGATGGATGAGCCGGTGAAGCTGCGGGATCATTTGTTGGCGGTGAAGGCTCAGGGATTTCGAGCCTTCAAGATCGGCTGGGGGCCATTCGGTCGACGCAACGCTGCCACCGATGAGGCCATCGTGCGGGCGGCTCGCGAAGCCATCGGGCCGGACTCCAAGCTGATGGTCGATGCGGGAGGAAGCGATGCCTACTGGACCAATGGATACAAATGGGCGCTCAACGCCGCGCGAATGCTAGCGGACTACCAGATCGACTGGTTCGAGGAAGCCCTCTCCCCCGATGCCCTCGAAGACTATGTGAAGCTGCGAGAGCATTCCCCGGTGCCGATCGCGGGGGGCGAAGTGCTCACGCGACGGCAGGCGTTTCAGCCGTGGCTGGCTGCCCGGGCCTTCGACATCGTGCAGCCCGACGTGACCAAAGTGGGCGGTATCAGCGAGGAGCGCCGCATCGGCTGGATGGCCCAAGAGTACGGCGTGCGGTTCATTCCTCACGGCTGGAACACGGCAGTGGGACTGGCCGCAGATCTGCAACTGGCCTCAGCCTTTCCGGGGACGGACCTCGTGGAGTACCTCACCGGATCGCCGTTCATCGACGACATCACCTTGGGCGGTTGGCCGCTCGATTGCGACGGGATGCTGGCGATTCCCGAAGCTCCGGGACTGGGGCTAGAGCTGAACCCTGAAGCCGTGCGGAAGTACACCGGCGTTTCGGACTTGATCTGACAGTCTGAGTACATGTGCACAGGCACCTGCATGGGCATTCCAACCGACCGACGCCCCAGCCATGCCCCCAAGGGGACAGAGTCGCCCCATGACCAAAGGGCAGCTCACTCATTCGACTTGGCTGGCAAGGCAGACTCATTTCCCTCGCTGTGAGCAACCGTTTCGCCGTCCCGTTTGCTGGGAGGTGCCATGAAAAAAGCCCAGAGGTTGACGCCCCTGAGCTTTCAGCACTTCTTCTGGCTTAGCGTTGACAACGATTAGATCTTCTCGGGAATCCGCATCGAGTAGAACGACCGCCACACGAAGACGAAGGCCACCAGCAACAGCACGGCCCCGAAGTAGGGAGTGTAGTTGGTGGCGCTTGCGGCCTCGGCTTCCTGCCTTTTCTTCACAGCGATCTCGACGGCTAGCAGCCCGAACAGCGTCGAGAACTTGATGATCGGGTTCAGGGCCACTGAGCTGGTATCCTTGAACGGGTCGCCCACGGTGTCGCCGATCACGGTCGCGGCATGCAGCGGGGTGCCCTTCTCGCGGAGGTCGACTTCGACCAACTTCTTGGCGTTGTCCCAGGCTCCCCCGGCGTTGGCCATGTAGATCGCCTGGAACAGACCGAACACGGCGATCGAGATCAGGTATGCCACGAAGAAGTTCGGGTCAAAGAACGCAAACGCCAGCGTGAACGACATCAGCGCAATGAAGATGTTCCACATCCCCTTCTGGGCGTATTCGGTGCAGATGCGGACGACCGTCTTTGAGTCCTCCAAATCGGCCTCCGTCTTGGTGAGGTCCATGTTCTTCTTGATGTACTCGACCGCGCGGTAGGCCCCGGTCGTCACGGCCTGCATCGACGCTCCGCAGAACCAGTAGATCACCGATCCGCCGCAGATGAACCCGAGTAACACCGGGGCATCCGTCAGACTCAGATGCAACAGCCCCTCTCGCTCCAGCAACAGGATGATCGAGAAGATCATCGTCGTCGCTCCGACCACAGCTGTGCCGATGAGGACCGGCTTGGCAGTGGCCTTGAAAGTGTTGCCCG
Organism: Planctomycetota bacterium; assembly: GCA_031419335.1. Lineage (GTDB taxonomy): Bacteria > Planctomycetota > Planctomycetia > Planctomycetales > Planctomycetaceae > TH-plancto1. The sequence continues at coordinate 4,069 of JANOKO010000120.1, read as the reverse complement.
CCGAGTCGTTGGCTTCGAGGAGGTGTTTGCCCCGTTCGAAGTCGGGGACGAAGCCGAAGTCGCGCTCGATCTCAGCACTGATGCCGGGGATGTGTTCGGTCTGTGCGAGTTCAAACACTGACTGGGCGTTGTCCGTCACCGGGCCGTAACTGTCGACGGCGATGTTGACTGGTCCCATACAGAGGAACCCGAACGCCACGAGACCGAACGCGAAGACCGAGGCATGCGCCCCCATCAATTCGCCCATGCCGATCATGCTCACGAAGTATGCGATGGCCATCAGCCCGGCGATCAGCATCCCCTTCCAGAAGGCACTGAAGTTCCCGGCCACCAGCCCCGACAGGATCGTCAACGACGCCCCGCCCTCGCGTGAGGCCGTCACGATCTCCTTCACATGCAGGGAGTGCGAACTGGTGAAGACCTTCGTGAACTCGGGGATCAACACGGCGGCCAGCGTGCCACAACTGATGATGCTGGCAAGTTGCCACCACAGAGCGGGGAGCAGGACGGTCTCGGTTTTGGCAACTGCATTGGCCCCCTCAATTCCCAACTCACGCACCACCGACAGATCGCCGATCAGCAGCCAGCTCATCCCGAACGATGTCGTGATGCACAGGATCGAAGCGATCCAGATCAGGCGGGTCAGCGGTTCCTCGAAATCGAATTCTTTCTTACCGGCGTACTTGGCCTTGGAGATCGCCTGATTGATGAAGTACGAGGCCCCGGACATGAAGTCCATCAGAAACCGCATCGCAAATATCCACGCAATCAGCTTCACCTGGATATCCAGGTACTCGACCCCAGCCGTCTTCGGAGTCACGGCCAGCGTGATGAAGCTGATGAGGGCCACACCCGTCACTCCATACGTTTCGAAGCCATCGGCAGTGGGGCCGACGGAGTCCCCGGCGTTGTCCCCCACGCAGTCGGCGATGACACCGGGATTACGGGGGTCGTCTTCCTTCACATTGAAGACGATCTTCATCAGGTCGGAGCCGATGTCCGCGATCTTGGTGAAGATGCCCCCCGCGATGCGGAGAACCGACGCGCCGAGTGACTCACCAATCGCAAACCCGAGGAAGCAGATCCCCGCAATCTCTTTCGGCACGAACAACAGAATCACGACCATCATCACCAGTTCGAGCGAGATCAAAAACAGCCCGATCGACATCCCGGACATCAGTGGGATGTTGACCACCGGCCACGCTTCGCCCCGCAGGGCTGCGAACGCAGTCCGGGCATTGGCCAGCGTATTCACTCGGATGCCGTAGTAGGCCACCCAGTACGACCCGGCCATTCCGACGACAGAGAAGAGCAACACCTGCAACACCGTTGCAAACGACTTATGCTCCAGCCCCATGAAGTAGTATGTCATCGCCGCTGCGATCATTGCGAACAGCATCAGCAGGAACTTTCCTTGCTGAATCAGGTACGTCTTGCAGGTCGCAAAGATGATCTCGGCCACATCGAGCATTGATTTGTGGGCCGGCTGTTTGGCGACTTCATTCCGCAGATAGAGGCTGATCCCCAGTGTGAAGCAGATCATCACCGCTCCCCCGAGGAGCAAGTTGAACGCGGTGATCGAGTTCCCCGCGATCGTGAACGTACTCTGGGTAAAGTCCGGGATCGCGAGATCCGCCTCCCCGGCGTATGTCGCCAGCGGAGCCAGACAGAAAACACCTAGTACGACAGCCAGATGGATCAGACGCATGAATCCTTCACTTTCGTCTCGAGCAGCATGTCAATGGCGGCACACTGCGCGTGTACCCACAAGTGTCGTAACCATAAAGGGTATTGGATTTGTTGCAAGGGCAAGATCAACGATTCAGGATTGAGCGGGGTCTCCTCCGAACGCTTGGCAGGACGGCTGTCTCTCCCCTGGATGACCAGCGTGTCCTGCGGCCCCATTTACTTTTGCGTTACACGGCGATCCATTCACAGAGAATCTGTGTGGAACAGAAGCCATGCAAACAGACCGTCCGAAACGGGCTGTACCGGCACGCACGACAGCCAGGGGCTAAGTGGGATTCGACAAACCCGCTCAGATGTCTTGGCCTGTTCCCCAAAATCCCTGTCAGAGGCACCGGGGAACTTGAACCTGCACTACAACAATTCCGGCAGCGGAGCCCAGCCTTCGACCAGTTTTTGTGGTCGTCCGGTGAGATCACTCAAGTACGCGGTCTCAGTATCTAACCCCAGCCAATGATACAATGTCGAAAAGACCTCGCCGAAGTGGACCGGTCGACTGGCGATCTCGGCCCCCAGACGGTCGGTCGAGCCGATGACTTGCCCCGCTGGGAAGCCGCCGCCCGCGATCAAGGCTCCGCCGACCTGCGGCCAATGGTCGCGTCCAGCCTCGCCGTTGATCTGCGGCGTGCGACCGAACTCGCCCCAGGCGACAACGGCCACTTGCTGGTCGAGGCCGCGCTCATGCAAGTCCTCGATCAAAGCCGACAGCCCCTGATCGAACTGCGGCAGGTGCGTGTTCTTCATCCCATTGAACGTATCGCTGTGGAAGTCCCAGCGGCCGAAGTTGAGTGTCACCACGCGAGCTCCGGCCTCGACCAGACGCCGCGCCGTCAGGAAATGTTCTAGATTTCGGGGGGCACCGTCACCGAAATTATTCGAGTCCCCCTGACCGTAGCGTTCGCGGACATGGGCTGGCTCCTTCGAGACATCCAGCGCTTCTGCCAGCTTGCTGGATGTCAGGATGTCGAGAGCTGCCCGATTCAGGTCATCCAGACCGGTCATCGACCCCCGCGCGTCGCACTCGCGTCGAAACCGGTCGAGTCCCTGCAGCAACGCCTTGCGAGACCCCACGCGATCCAGCACGACTCCGGCGGGCAGAACCATATCCTCGCGTGCTGGTCCACTCGGTCGAAAGGCGGCGTGTGATACGCCCAAGAACCCCGGATGGCCCGGAGAGCCGTACGGCGGATGACCAGTATTCGGAGACAAGCCGAAGAACGGCGGCATCCCCGGCTGTCTGGACCCGGCCAACTTGGACACGACCGGCCCCATTGCGGGCCAGCCTCCCGTCGGTTGGTTCTGGACGGAATGCCCGGTGTAGCAGATGAACGAATCGTGATTCCCGTCTGGCGAGCCGTACATCGACCGCACGGGGATGCACTTGTCCATGATCTTGGCCAAGCGCGGCATGTGCTCACAAATCTCGATCCCACTCACGTTCGTCGGGATCGGCCGGAACTCCCCGCGAACCTCTGAGGGGGCCTCGGGTTTCAGATCATACATGTCCTGGTGCGCGGGTGCCCCACACATGTAGATCATGATGACCGACTTCTGCGAGCCTCGAATCCCAACGGCCTGCTCAGCCCCCATCAGGCTTTGCAGCGACAACCCACCCATCCCCAAGGCTCCGATCTGCAAGGCCTGCCGACGAGTGATCCCATCGCACAGCTGAATCCGGTTGCCGGAGAGAGAAAGCATCGTCACCTCAGAGTTCGAAGACGCATCAATCGTGCGATATATGAGTTTAGATCGTCCTGCGACGGATGTCGACTGTAGTTTGAGCCGAACACGACAATCCTCTTCTGTCGCGAGAAAAGTTCCACACTCAACTCATACTCAGCCAACGCTTTAGAACGGATTTCTCTGTCAGTGACTTCGATCAGAACTCCATTAATTGTTTCGAACCACAACCCACAGCTGGGCCGTATTGAAACCTCCGTGTGCATCGCGCCAAACGAGCTGCACTCTCTTCAAATCGAACCGAAATCCCGGCTGGCCATCGTCTAAATACCGGTGCGTGACAGCGATTTGTCGGGGTGAATCGGGCGCGAATGTGAACGTTTCAGTGGTGCCATCGCCCCAGTTCACATCCAGGAAGAAGGTGTCTTCGGTGTCAGCCTCAGTGATCCGCCCGCTGAGTGTGGCGATCCCCCCTTCGCGGACCACGTGTGTGAGCGAACGATTCTCAAAGGCCGGGGGCGTGCTGACTCGTTTGAGGGTCACATCATTGCCATCGCCGCCGGTGTAGCTGATCTGGAACCCCACGCCACCCGCGATGAACGTCGTGCCTTCGTTGAGGACGTTCCCGGCGGTGTCCTTGAAT
>JANOKO010000119.1:0-1189 GCA_031419335.1 Planctomycetota bacterium | reverse complement strand
TCCAGATGCGAGAACGTGTAGAGCAGTTTGGCAATCGCCAGACCGAAGCCGACCATGACCCCACTCAGCAGATCCTTGCAGACGATGACCGAGACCGTAGCGGCATAGATCCCGACCTCGCTCCAGCCGAATGACCGCAGGGTCTTGACCGTCTTGATGTCGACGAGCTTGAAGCCGGTATACACCAAGATTGCAGCGAGACACGCGGTTGGAATCATCGTCAGCAACCACGACAGTCCGACCACGAAGACCAGCAACCAGACCCCGTGCAGGATGGCGGAAAGCCGCGTCTTGGCACCCGCCTGGATGTTGGCGGAACTTCGCACGATAACGCCAGTCATCGGCAGCGCCCCTAACAGTCCACTCAGAAAATTCCCCAAGCCTTGAGCCACGAGTTCCTTGTCGTATTGAGTGCGGGGACCGTTTTGCATCTGATCAACAGCGGTGCAGCACAGCAGCGTCTCGGCACTGGCCACAATCGCCATCAGCAGTGCTGCGGAGAACAACTGGCCCCACGGAGCCAATTCCAGCATCGACCACTTCGGGAAGTGAATCTCTTTGACCATCGAGTCCGGGACATCGACATACAGGATCGGCATGACGAGGAATACCGCCAGCCCGGTGCCGACCAGAACTGCCACAAGCCCCGGTGGAATGAGTTGGAGTTTTTTGGGGGCGAAGGACTTCCAGAGGATCAGCGTGAGGATGCTCACGAGGCCGATGATGGCTGCGAGGAAGTTGTTCTTCATGCCTCCGAAGAGTGTGTCGAACTGATCGCCGGTCGCTTTGAGGGTGGCGGTGACATGTTCTTTGTCGTTGGCCAGGAGGACGCGCTCCGACTCGCGGGCGGCGGTGATCGTGGCTTCGACCATTGTCTTGAGGCTGGCCACGCGCGGGTGGTCGGCTTGATAGGCTTTGGCGAGCGAGTCCGAGGTGGCCTGCAACGCGGTGATGATCTTCGACTGATCCGTGGCGAACGAAGTCAGGTCGACGGGAGTGTCCTTAGCGGCCATGATGCGGTCGAGGACATGGACCTTGAGCTTCGACTGCTGGCCCTGGAGCTTGCGCATCGCGGCGATCTGGTCCTTCTGGGAGCCGCGTTCGGCGGAGGCCGGAAAGCCAGCGGCCCCGAAGCTCTGCATGACCGTACTCGGGATCGCGATCAGGTTCTTGATGCCGCTGGATTGCG
>JANOKO010000118.1:0-4597 GCA_031419335.1 Planctomycetota bacterium | reverse complement strand
CAAGGGGGGAACTGACTTTTCCAACATTCACAATCGATTGGGTGAAGCGGAAAAGAGCCACCTGAAAGCGAAGGCTCTGGGTTGTTCTGAACTCTGGACGATCATTCGAGTCCCACTTCCGACTGAAGCCGCACGTCCGCGTTCGCCGACAACGACCCGTTTCTTCAACCTGAATCAATTGCTGAACCGAAAGTCCAAAGAGTATCTTGAGTTCCATGATGCCCTCGCGATGCATCTTGGGATTCGATTGAAGTAGCGACGCATGCCCCCACGCCTCAACGCTTCTCACCCACCCGCTTCCGACCCACCCGGCTCCACCCATCGAGCAGCGACCCGCCGAAGTTCGCCCAGGTGAACTCCGGCAGTGGCAACCGATTCCCCGTGAGGATCGCTCGGACGCAGCCTCCCAGAAACAGCCACGGAGCCTTCAGCCGATTGACCAGCGGCACGGTCTTCCCCGTCCCGGTGGGGCTCACGACCAGCACCGTGACATCGTCGTCGGTCAGGTTCTCCGGGTACAACTTGGAGATCTGTCCCAGCAACGTCGGTATCAGTTCGCTCGGTTGGGTCGCATCGAGAGTGGCCACGATGCTCAGCAGCCCCTTCGGCCCGAGCAGATCGCCTGCCGCGTTTCTCGATTCGATCAGCGAGTCGGTATAGAAGAGCAACAGATCCCCTGGAGTGGCATCGATGCCGATCTCGCCGTACTCCATCTCCTCCAGCATCCCTAGTGGGAAGTCGGAGAGGCCTGTGGCGTTCTTGTCCCCGCTCGTGTCCAGAATCGCCCACTGTCCGGTTCGTCCGCTGTAAATCATCGGAGGAGGATGCCCGGCATTCGTGACAGCAATCCGCCCGTCCGGGGAGAAGAAGGACGCTGCCACCGCTGTCGCGAATCCACCCGAGTGCCGCACCTCCCCGAACTCGCGATTCATCTCGGCCAAGAACTGCCGCTGCTCGATGTGGTTCACATGCCGCCGCATCAAGTCCCGCAGCCTCTCCCCGGTCGCGGCCACGGACGCCCCATGCCCGCTGACATCCGCGATTAGCAGCCGCGTGATCCGCCCCGTGGCACAACTGGAGATGTAGTACACATCCCCGCCGCCCGCCGCTTGCTTGTAGGGGAGGCTATAGATCCAGGTCTCCAGCCCCAGCATGGAGAAGCTGCGCTCGGTGGCCTGGTTGCCGCCCCAGACTTCCATGCAGGCCATGACGGGCGGAGCGTGCTCGGGTTCAAGCGGCATGGGAAGTGACCTTATCGAGTGGGACGTGTGTGTGCATCAGAAAAGTAGGCAGCCGGTTTCCTCTGCCCCCTCTCCCCACTGGCGGTGTGACTTTCGGAGAGAATGTGACTGTGGGGAGAGGGCCGGGGTGAGGGGCCCAGAGCATGCGATATGGCCCCCTCACCCCCCCCTCTCCCCCGCAGTGACGCTGTTCCCCGTGATCAAATCGATTGCGGGGGAGAGGGGGCAGAAACTGGCCGCTGCCTACTTTTCTGATGCACACTCGTGGGACGTTGTCTCTGAAGGGGAAGGGGTCGTGAGTCCTCACCGCTGATAGGTGCCCATCCACTGCGACTCGGCCAGGACATGTCCCTGCATCGCTATCAGCAGTTGGGACTTGGTCGCACCGACCGGCAGGCTCAACATAGCATCCAGCGCATACAGCTTGAAATAGTAGCGATGTGGCTTGCCCGGCGGTGGGGCCGGGCCACCTTAGCTCAGACTGCCGAAATCGGTCTTCCCCTGAAGCGCCCCATTGACCAGCGTGCCCGTGGTCGGAACATGTGTGGGCAGGTCATGGCAGTCGTCGGGGAGATTGAACAGCACTCGATGCACCCATGTCCCGGTGTGGGGCTGTAACCCGCTGCTCGCCCAGGCCCGTGCGTGCGAGAATCATGTCTATGTGGTCAGCAGCACTTACATGGCCCCCCAGCAGGGCTGGATGCTCTCGGCTGTGTATGACCACACGGGCCAGCCGATCGCACAGGCCAGCAACTGGGGGACAGTGGCATTGTTGAAGTCGACCTCAACCAGCCTACGTCGGGCCATACAATCTCGGCGACTTCCGCGCAATGGTGCCGAGGCATCGACCACTGACGACGGATGAAGTGCGGTAGAGAGTGGAGTGTAAGAGCACGATTCGGACCGATGTTTGCTCCATCCGAGGCGTTGAAGCAGACAAGCCAGCCTGTCGTACCTGAACACAGTCGCTGAAAGCGATCGAGTTGCTTCTTGCTCATCGACCCCAATCTGAACTCTCATGCCAACCAAGTGTGAGCATCAGAAAAGTAGGAAGGGTAGTACCACGGAGTTCCCTTCGCCAACTCAGCGTCTTGGGATCATGCCTCTCGTCCATCTCGAAGTCAGGAGATCCTTCCCAGGATCACAGAAATGAACCACGGAATACACGGAATACACGGAAAAAGACAGGAAACGCTGCGTCATGCGAAAGTCTCACCGCGGGGCGAAAGCTTCTCTCGCGGGCCAAGTGACTTCCCGAAGAAACCCGCCTGCTTCCGAACGAATTCCACTCTGTTCTGTTCCGTGTGTTCCGTGTGTTCCGTGGTTCAACCTCTGCCTCTGAGACTGCAAAAACGCTGAGCCTCCGTGGTGAATCCTGCCTCTGCCTACTTTTGAGATACACACACCCAACCCTGGTATGAGAAGAGCGGTGTTGAACACTCAGTCCCGTCAGGCGACAATGACCGGATGCTTGCCCCTTTTCCGCACCACCTGCTCCATTCGACACCGATCCAGTATGGGACGCTGCGGCTTCCTTCGCGCTATCTGCTGTCGCCATTGGCGGGGTACACGAACCTCTCTTTTCGCCGCGTGTGTCGCGAATTGGGTGGAGTTGGGCTCGGGACAACGGACCTCGTCAGTGCTCGTGCCCTGCTGGCACGCAGCTGGAAGTCTCTCCAACTGATCGAGACCTGTCCCGAGGACCGTCCGTTCTCGGTCCAGATCTTTGGAGGCGATCCACAGATGATGAAGGATGCCGCACAGTATCTGGAGGAGTACGGCGTCGATTCCATCGACATCAACATGGGTTGTCCAGTCACACGGATTACGAGCAGCGGAGGAGGTTCCGCAATGCTGTGCCGAACCCACGAAACGTATCATCTGGTTCAAACCGTGGTTGAAGCGGTTCGCGTTCCAGTCTCCGTCAAGATGCGGTTGGGGTGGGATGAGACACAGATCACCGCCCCACAATTCGCGAGAGAGTTCGAACAGATCGGGGTCGCCGCGATCGCGATTCACGGTCGCACACGTGCGCAGGGTTTTACCGGGGCCGTGAGCCTGGATGGGATTCGTCAAGTCGTCGCCGCAGTGGAGCGCATCCCCGTTGTCGGCAATGGCGACATCCGCACAATTGCGGATGCTGCGCGGATGTTCGAGGTGACCGGATGCCAGGCGATCTCGATCGGTCGCGGAGCACTGGCCAACCCGTGGATCTTTCGCCAACTGGTCGAGTGGGAGGCTACGGGGCACTGCTCTCCACCCGGATCGTTCGACGACCGTCTACAACTGCTGCGGAGACAGTTCGCTTACTTCGAGGAACAACAAGGCACTGACCGGGGCGTTCGCCTGTTCCGCAAAATGGCTCACTGGTATCTCAAGGCCATGCGGGTTTCATCCGAGCTCCGCAATGAGTACCAGGACGCTGGCACGCGAGCAGAGATGGAATTTGTGCTGGAGAAGATTGCCGCAGCTGGCCCCCAGGGAATGAGTCGCGATGGATTACTGCCCGACCTCCACGTGCCGGTTCCGAATGGCCCGATCGAGCGGTGGTAGAGACCTTCCGATTCGCCATCGGGAGCCAGTGGACCACCCAAACGCAATCCCCAACATCACAGGCAGGACCGCGTGACGTGTCCTGCGGGAGTCAAATTGTGGCTGTGGGTGGAGAGGCCAGCTCAAGAATGATGTCTGCGACCTCTTGAGCGGCAGCGAAACGGGCAACTTGTGTCATCGAATGGCTGAGGTTCTGACGAGCTGTGTGGTTCGATAAGAGCGGCGTAACTGATTCCGAGAGCTTGAGTGCTGTCTTCAGCGGCGTGGCTGCCTGAGTCACTTGCCGAATTGCATCGCGATCGGCGTACCAGCGAGCGTTGGCCGTTTGGTGATCGCGGGCAGCGGACGGGAGCGGGACGAGGACGGTGGGGGCAGCGAGGCAGGCGAGTTCAGCCAGCGAGGTGGCTCCCGCTCGGGCGATGACCAGCGTGGCGGTACGGTAGTAGACGGCGGGGTCGGCGATGAATTCGACCACTTCGGTTTGAAGGAACCCGGACAGCGGGGAGTAACGCTGGGTAATCGCCTCTCGATCCGCGACGCCAGTCTGGTGGATCAGGTGCCAACCGGCGAGTGCCGTGGGGCGAGTGGACACCCACTCGGCGACAGCTTCGTTGAGGTGCCTGGCTCCTTGGCTGCCGCCGAGAATGAGGAGTTGGTTGGGTGATCGCGGGGGAACAGGCTTAACCGGGAGGGCGAGGCTCCGGGCCAGCCGCGGGGCCGGGAAAACCTGCACTCCCCAACGCGGGGCGGCAGGTGCCGCGCACACCCGACCGGGTTTGGGTTAACGACCGTCCAAGCGCGAA
>JANOKO010000117.1:0-2842 GCA_031419335.1 Planctomycetota bacterium | reverse complement strand
CGAGGATCGCCCCGGTTTTGAGGCTCTTGATCTTCACCTTGTCGATCCACGGACGGTGCGGAGTGTGGCCTTTGAACTCGTCCCACCCTTCGACCGCGCGCTCTTCGAGTTCGGCCAGCGAACCCATCACGTCGAAGTCGGTCGGGTCTTCCGGGTTCACCCAAATCGGCAGGGCCAGACCCCAGAACCGCTTCTTCGAGATCATCCAGTCCCGCATCAGGCTCAGCCACTCAACCTCGCGCTCCTGCCCCTGGATCGAATCCGGCAGCCACGTAATCGCCCGCGTGACCTCCTTGATCTCGTCCCGCCAGTCCATGTTGATGAACCACTCATCCACCAGCCGAAAGATCAGCTCATCCCCCGTCCGCCAGCAGTGCGGGTAGATGTGCGGGTAGGTCTCGACGTAGACGAGGAAGCCGTTGGCCTTGAGGTGTTCGAACACCAGATCGGCGGTCTTCGGGTCGGTCGCGTTGAGGCCAATGAACGGTCCGAAGCCTTCGCCGAAGTTCGCGTCTTCGCCGAGCGGGGCGATGATTGCCATGCCCAGATTCTTGCCGAGTGTGTGGTCGACATCACCGCAGCCCGGAGCGATATGCACGATGCCGGTTCCGTCCCCGGCTGTGACCATCGGCGTGCCTTTGAAGTCGCGACCGCCATCGACTACGCGGTGGCATTCGACGCCAGAGCGAAGTGGCAAACCTTCGAGGTCGACCGCAATCGCCTTTAAGCTCTGATAGCAGACGGCTCTCAGTTCGGCTACTGCTCCATTCTTGAACTGATGCGAATCAGAATCGATGGTTGCCCAGTCCTTCAGCTCCATCCAGTCGGTTTCCAACTTTGATGGGGTGGTACTGAACACTTCTTGGGAGGCGACTGTGGCTATTCGCCAAATGGCGAGCAGTGATCGACTTTCTTTGCTCGAAGTGAATTGGCATCCAAACTCATTTAGCTTTGCGACGGCCTCTTCAAGCCCTCCAGAAAACTGCCAATTCGCACCGATGAAGTTATTATTGTGCGCCGCACGAAGCAAGTGTCGGATCGCACCGACGAAAGCATTGATTTCAGATGAGAACATCCCAACAGTGCTCATGGACTTCTGAACATTCAGTTGCCACACACCCTCCTGAATTGCGGCATACTCGTCTAGCGTTTTCGGCACTGTCCAATCGATACTGTTCTGTTGAGTTCTTTCTCGAAGGCCGTCAACCTCAGCATCCACTCCGATCTGAAATGTCGACTGCGGATCGAACACTGACTGGTAGTAAGGATCAAGAAGCCAAAACGACCGACGCAAGGACGCCTCATTTCCGATGGCATCGCTGACTCGCTGACGGCTTGGATAACCGCTGGACTGTTGCTGTGCATCCAGACCATCAAACGGCCCCGCGTACCGCCAGCCGATCATGTCTTTCCCGAGGATTGTCCCTTCGATCTCGTACCCGCCGCTCTCCTTGAAGATCTGGGCGATCGTCTTCAGCTTGGGGCAGTCCTTCGGCCAGGCCCATTCGGGGCGACCGAACCCTTCTTTGAATTCCTTCTCCAGGCGTTTGAATTCGAGGTTGTCCTTCGCGAAGTAGTAGTAGGCCGGTTCGGGGTCGCCCTTGACCTTGCCTTTGAGACGCACGTACTCCAGGTCGGGGTTGATGGCGGCGGCGACGTTGGAGGTGAGCGTCCAGGGGGTGGTGGTCCAGACCAGTAAGAACTCTCGCAGTTGCTCTTCTCCGTGCCTCCGTGCCTCCGTGGTGAAAAATCGCTCAGACTCGGAGGGCTGACGCCCCCCGCTCGCCTTGATGAGCGGGAAACGCACGAAGCACGACCGGTGAGTCGTCAGCTTTCGCCCATCCGCGATCTCCATCTGCGAGTACGCACTCCCGGCGCGGCCGCTCCAGGGCATCACGTCGTGGCCCCGGTAGATCTTGCCGCGCTGGTGGCACTTCTTGATGAACGACCAGATCGTTTCGTTGTTCTCGGTGCTGAACGTAAAGTAGCTCCCGCCCCACACGGGGTTGCCGAGCTGCTCGACCAGTTGCTCAGCTGTGCCGGTGGCGACGACGCCCTTGGGAGCGGTGATCGTGACCGGTTCATCCGTCCCAATCGCCGAGGCCAACCGCCGCAACTGGTCCGGGTCGTCCCACTCCATCCAGTAGCCGAGACGCACCGACTGCTCGGTCTGGCGGGCGGCGAACTTGAGCACGCGCTTCTTGCACTCCCACACGAACTTGTCGATCCCGTACTCGGCGATGGCCGTCTTCGTCCCCAAGTTCAGCTGCTTCTCGACCTCGACCTCAACCCACAGCCCCTGGCAATCGAACCCGTTCTGATACCGCAGCTCATGCCCGGTCATCGCGTAGTAGCGTTGATAGGCGTCCTTGTAGGTCCGCCCCCAAGCGTGATGCACTCCCATCGGGTTATTGGCCGTGATCGGCCCGTCGAGGAAATTCCACTTCGGCTTCCCGGCGTTTTGCTGCCGCAGTTTGTCAAAGATGCCATTCTGCTCCCAGAACTTCAGCACCTCATGTTCACCCTTGATGAAACTGGCGTCACCGACTTTTTCGTGATGTCCGCCAGGTCGGTCGCGCTTGTCACCAAGCCCAGGGTGTAGTTGCCCGCGTCCGCGCTGCCCAGGCTCAGCTCCGTCGCCGTCACCGTCTTGTTGGTCCCGATGTCCTTCGTGTCAAAGTTCGCTGCGGCCACGCCCAGCGTCACCGCGTCCGCCCCAAGCGTCCCGGTCACGCCCTGGCTGAACAAAGTCGCATTCGTGCTGCCGTCATACGGCCTGTCATTGGCCACAATCACCGGCAGCACCGACTTGGCCGTGATGTTGGCCGTATCCGTCGCCGTT
>JANOKO010000116.1:0-1703 GCA_031419335.1 Planctomycetota bacterium | reverse complement strand
ACTCAATTGAGTCAGGTCGTGGGTTGGTTCGCGATCTTCTCCGTCGGGACGCTGATCGCCGCGCGGTGGTTGAGCAACTCGGGCTCGCTGTCGATGTTGTCGAAGTTGTTGTACGTCGGCACGGCCGGGCTGCTGCTGCTGCTGATCGCGACCGCGTTTGGGGACATCGTCTCGCACGGCCAGACGGTGGTGGTGGAGGCGTACTCGCGAGTGCTTCTCAATCCGCGCGGGCTCTGTTTGCTAGGCGGGGCGATCTCGATCTTGCTCGGGATCTATGGGCAGGCGACCTCGCCGAATCGAGATCACAACTTCGTGACGGCACTGAAGCTGGCAGCCCCGCTGGTGCTGTTGGCCCTGTGCTTGCTGGAGTCATATGCCTATGGGCAGCGGTACGATTGGATCTGGACCACATTCATGAGTGCGACCGGTATCTGTCTGGCGGTGTTCGCGTATCTCACGCGGTGGGTCGGACATCGGTTCGACATCCGCCAAAGTCCGCTGACGGGGTTGTCGCAGGTGTTCTATGTCGTGCTGGCCGGGGTGATCGTGGTTCTGTTTCTGGGAACCCTCGGCGACTGGGGATCGCGCGTGCGCGGCACCCTCGATGAGGTGTGGTTGATCCCGTTTCTCAATCCACGCGGGGTCTGTTTTCTGCTGGCGGTCGCTTCCGCGTGGGCCGGACGGATGTTGGTCGCCGACGACCGCGAGACCGAGAATCGCGAGTACATCATCCCGACCCAGGGCGGACTGCCGCTCGGTCTGTTCGCGTACGCGATCGCCTTTCTGATGTGTACGATCGAGGTCTTCGCCTTCGGCAAACAACAAGACTGGCGCACAGGCACGGCGCTGGCGATCACCGGCACCTGGGCCTTAATGGCCATCGCCACGACCGGAGCGGGGCTGGTCAAGCGGTCTGCTCCGATTCGGATACTGGCTCTGGGACTCTTCGCGCTGACGACGCTCAAAGTGTTCCTGTACGACATCTGGTATCTCGACAAAACGATCCGCTGGGCGGCGTGCATCGGGCTGGGGATCACCCTGTTCGCCACCGGATTCCTGTACCGCCGGTTCCGCGATCAGCTCAAGGACTGGATCAAGCCGATGTGCCTGTTGCTCGCAGCCACGCTCGCACTCGGGGCCACCATGACGGCTCGCGCGGAAGAGGCCGAGCCCGATCTCTCGATGCAGTTCACGCACCGCTTCGAGCTGGGGAAGTATTCCCCCGCGCTCGCCGGAGTCGACACCGACCCGAACTTCATCCGCATCCCGCTCACCCCGGAAATCTACGACGCCAGCCAGCGGAATCTCGACGATCTGCGGCTGCTCAGTGTCGATGAGCAGGGCGTCTCGACTCAGATCCCCTACGTCCTGATCTCCCCTACGGACGAGTTCGGCCAGGCCGATCAGAACCTCCCCGTCGTCAGTCGTCAGGAGATCGCCGATACCACCGAGTTCGTCGTCAGTGCCAAGGCGATCACCGAACCAGTCGAGAGCCTGCGACTGTCGGTCTCTTCACCCGAGCGCGAGTACGTCCGTTCGCTGCGACTCTACGCAGCCGATCAGACCGACGACGGAGCCTGGAAACTGCTCGTCAACGATGGCTATCTGGTCGACCGCACGCGGGGCTCGCTGCGTCTCACCGAATCCACAATCCCCTGTCCTCGCAGCCAGTTCCGGTACTACCGCATCGTGATCGAGAACGA
>JANOKO010000115.1:0-3567 GCA_031419335.1 Planctomycetota bacterium | reverse complement strand
GCGGGAGCCCCAACTCTCTTTGTAGCCTTTGGCTAACTATAGGCCCGTGGTATCGGCTTCCAGCCTGTAATGTTGACCAAACATGACTGGCTGGAAGCATAGCCCACGGGGCACTCACTCCCCCATGCAGACTTGGGAGTCGAGTACCCCATGACCGCCCGCCCTTCCCCACCGCTGTGGCTTCCTCGGGCGTGGTCGACGTTGCTCGATTTCTGCTTCCCCGCGCTGTGCCCGTTTTGCGAAGCCAGCGAAGCAGAAGAAGAAGCCGGGGCACTCTTCTGTCTGAAGTGCCAGCAATCGTGTCGCGAGTTTTCCGGTCGTCAGTGCCAGCGCTGCAGTGCCTCCGTGGGGCCGTTTGTCGATACGACGAAGGGCTGTGTCCATTGCCGCGACGAGCGCTATGCCTTCGAAGCGGTCTGCTCGCTGGGACCGTACCGCGAACCCCTGCGGTCCGCCTGTCTGCGAGCCAAGCAGCAGTCGGGCCACTCGATCGCGATAGGCCTCGCCCAACAGTTGGGGACGCTTCGCCATTCGGAGCTGGAACTTTGGCGACCCCACCTCGTAATCCCGGTTCCGCACTGCTGGTCAGAACATGTGTGGCGACCGCATGTGAGTCCGACACCCCTTGCGGAAACGCTGGCGTCGATGCTTCGCGTCCCTGCACGGCTGGACCTGCTGCGGAAGATCAAGAAGACCACGAAGCAGGCATCGCTCCCGGCGACCGCCCGCCGCACCAACCTGCGCGGGGCGTTCGGCATGGGCGGCGGCGCGACTCTTGGAGGGGCCAGAGTCCTGCTCGTGGACGATATCCTGACCACCGGCACTACGGCTCATGAATGTGCGAAAGTCCTGAAGCAAGCCGGGGCCACCCAGGTCTATGTGGCGGTGTTCGCGCGCGTGGCGGCCCACTAGCGCTGTTCACGAAACCGTATGCGGCCCGCGTCGTTGCACCCCGAGGTCCGGGCGGATCAGACATAGGCATCTGTTTGACAACTCACTCAGACATTCGTCAACGGATTTCGCCGTTGGGATTCCCCAACTCGCCTCGACCTGGCAGAGGGGACCCACAGCCCAGAATCACGCCCGAATGAATGACCAACCTCCGGATGCTCGCTGGGGTAGGACTGCGACCCCATTCAGGTCTATTTCAATTCGCTCAAGAGCCTGAGACTCTCCTCGACCACCATCTCTCCTGTACCAATCTCGGAGAAGCTGTGGAGACCGGTCCAGGTCTGGTAACCGCCCGCGTCGAAGCCAGGGCGGTCGGGGAGGTAGCCGACGTAGTCGTTGGTCAGGCCGCAGACAAACGTGTTGCGGAACGGCGATCGCCGCTTGATCTCAACGCCATGAGTCGTAAAGAACTCGGCGGGGACGCCGACCAGATAGACATCGCCGATCTGGATCGCCTGGATCCACATCGGGCGGGTCTGGCCCTGCTGGTCTTTCAGTGTGGCTCGACTCTTGCGGAAAACTTCAATGATCGATTCGGCACCAGCGGGGGCATACTTCTGGCAGTATTCGACGACCGCCTTGTCTTCCTTGTCTTCGTCGAATTTTCGCATCTGAAAATGAACCTCGCGCTTGATGGAGGCGAGCTTGGACGACTCCATCAGTTGGCTCTTGGCCAACGCTTCTCGCACAGCTCCCTTCATGCGAGTGACCATCTCGTTGCAGGTCAATGTGAGATTGTGCGTCGACCCCGCTGACCCGGAGAGGAACGCCACGGGCGAACCGATCTCATCGGATAACTCTTGAGCGGCGAGTCCGTAAAAGCCCGGCGATCGTTTGCCGGTCCGAGTTCCTATGCAGTGGGTCGAGTGATTGAAGATCAGCCCGGCGTAGCTCTTGTCTTCGCGCTGGAAAGCAATCACGGGTAGATCGACATCGAATGGACCCGTGGGTCGGACCATCTCATCGCGCGGGCCGATCCAGTAGATCTTACCATCCTTCAAGAGCTGGCGGCTGTTCTGACCGACGGTCGCTTCCTGTCCGAGACGGAACTGGCCCTGGCAAGGCCCCGACTTCTCCGCCGCAGCGTTCGCCTGCTTGGCAGCTTGGATGATGGCGGCCACGGTGCGGCGACAGAATTCCTCGTCTCGCTCATACCCGTGGATCGTGACGGTCGACGGGGCGTGATGTGTGTGGCTGGCATTGATGAAGACGTTCTCGAACGGGATGCCGCATTCTTTCTCAATCCCGCGAGCGGCCTGATCCATGAAATCGCGATGCATCATCAGGATGTCGACCGCCACAATGCACAGTTTAATGTCGCCGTGGATCACGATCGCAGTGGCTTGCAGCTTTCCCTCCTGCCCCTGAGTCAGGCCCGGCCCGATTCCACCGCCGATGACCATCGTGTCCTCGGCGATCATCTCCGAAGTGGCAGACCCGACCTTCCAGGCGGCCCGACATGGAGCGATGCCAGTCATCAGTCCCAGTGCGATTCCCATGAGGACGATCACACGACGAATCAAGACTGAGGCGAACATGGGATTCTCCGGGAAGTCATGGCAACCGCGTCAGCCAGAACGTGGCTCTGTTGATACTCATGCATCTCTTGCTCACGATGTGCGAGTGTAGCGACTGGGAATCTGATGGCGCACTCGGGGCAGCACCTTCCCGGAAGGAAATGTCGTTGTCAAGAAGTGGTGGGGATGGATGGACGATGGTGTTTCATGAGAAAGAAGACCCCGCCCCGACTGTCTGCCCAAGGCATCGCCTCACCAGCCAACGTAGAAAACAAACCGTTGTGCCCAACGCCGCACTCTGATGAGCAACGCCCTCAATGCTCTTCGATTCCAACCGCCCCCGTTGACATGAATGGCCTCACCGCACAAGCATGGGTTCATGCAGTGAGCAGGGAATGATAGGCTTGGCCTTCGATCAGGTGCTATCGGTGTTTCAGCCAGCGGAGGGGGGCATCGTCCCGAGTCCTCATCCCCCCAGGTCCGTGATGATCTCCTGCACGCTCTCGAGCTGATTCTTCAACCCAGTAAGGGTCTCGCGAATCCCGGCGACGACTTCGGCGGGGGCTTTGGCGGTGAAGGCTTCGTTGCCGAGTTTGCTCTCGTGGCCGGAGATGTGTTTGCGGATTTTGTCGGCCTCTTTCTTTTGGCGGGCGAGTTCGGCTTCGGGGTCGATGATGCCTTTGAGCGGGATGTACCCATCCGCATCACCGAGGGAGAAGCCGGCGGAGGCACTGGGCCGCACCACGTCGGCTCCAGCGGCGGCCAGGATCGTCTTGGCGAGGTTGTCGAACTGGGCGGCGACTTTGGTCATCTCGCCCGCCACCTCAGCTGAGGCGCGGATCATGAGTTGCAGTTGGGTGGTCGGCGGGATGTTGTAGATGGCTCTCACGTTGCGGACGGCGACGATGGTTTCCTGGAGCCGGGCGAACCGGCGTTCGAGGGGTTCATCGCGCCACGCGCGGGGGATCGTGGGCCAGGCGGCGATGATCGCGGCGGGTTCGGCGAGTTGCTCGGTGAGCAACGGACGAGAGCCGGAAGCGGGAGCGCCCCGCGTAAGATTTGGGGCAGAGGGTCCCGGCGCAGAAGCATACGGCTCGGT
>JANOKO010000114.1:0-4387 GCA_031419335.1 Planctomycetota bacterium | reverse complement strand
AATGGTGACGGGGTCGGCTTCCTCGATCGCATACAGATACGGGTTCAGCGGATAACGACCGGGGTTGATGATGCCGGGCATGATTCCCTTGGTCGTGGCCTCGTTCTTGTCGTCAACGCGGGCCAGGAACTCCCCGTACCCCAAGTCCTTTCCGGTCAGGCTGACCTTGACTCCGATCTTACCGGAGGGGATCTCCACTTGCTTCTTCACTTCCCACGACCACGAGTAGGGGTTGTAGAAATAACGCCCTTCGGTCAGGACTTTGCGCTGCACCCCCTTGAACTCTGCCGTGGGGGCCACCTCTTCACCATTCGGGATGTCCTTCCCGATCTTATGGATCAGGATCGCCATCTCGCCGCTGCCCACATCGATGCGGAAGCTGGAGTAGATCATCCAGCTCATTCCCAGAAACAGAAACACCAGAAACATCACCAGCGGAGCCGCCATATTCGGGCGGCGTTTGCCAGATCTGGGGAAAGTTGGAAAGTTAGCCATTCTCGATTCTCCGTCCACACCACCAGAAAACCGTCAGGCTTCTGAAGGACTCTGCTGGCTCAGTGGCATACAAGGGGAAACGCAAAAAGTGGATGAGTGGATCACACAATCTCCTCCAGATTGTGACAACCCATACACCACGCAGGCTTTGCGCAGATTCACCCAATAGAAGTGTCGTCAGTTGGGGTAATGATCGCATGCCCAGATGTCAGTTGCACCCTGGGAATGCCGACGAAATACTTATCCTGGAATACCGGATCGGAATCACTGGCATAATCCCACCCTCAGCGGAATCAGGGTGGTCGATCAATCGTGGCGGCTCCTCCCGACACAACTGGCTTCCATCATCGCTGCAATTTCTCGTGAATTCTGATCGGCGCGCTGCCGCAACTGCGCGCTGACTTTCTGGCGTTGATCCACGGGGTGGTGCTGGTTCAACTTCCATTGACCCGTAATCGAATCGAGGGGGATCCGGAACCCCACAATCTGATCGAGCATGCGGTCCTCGTATCGACTGGCCACTTCAGGCAGCGACCAGGGAGACGGCAGCGACTGTTCATAAACACCCACCATCTGCCGCACCAGCAGTCGGAGTTGTTCACGGTCTGAGATCAGTTCAACGCAGCCTGTGGCATGCACGGCGACATAATTCCAGGTAGGGACAACATTCTCGGCTGCATACCACTGAGGAGAAATGTAGCTATGAGGACCGGAAAAAACTGTGAGAACTTGCTGCTGATTCCAATCGAACCACTGCGGATTCGCTCGCGACACATGCCCGTATAAAGTTCCGCTGGGACCCGCCTGACGGTCGAGCAGCAGCGGCAAATGTGTGGCCACGGAAGTTGCAGCACCCTGCGAGACGAGCAGCGCGAAGCTGTACTGCTCCATCAAACCGTGGAGCTGTGCAAGATCTGTAACAGCAAACGCGGTTGGCACATACATCGAATTGGGTCCACGGGTGGGCAGGTCAAACGACTCCACTCACTAGACACCCCCGTCGATTTCTGGTTCGTTTCCCGGAATGACTGCGGCAACGACGCAACCTCAAATACAGTCCACGCCACCCCACGATACTGAGCGACGAAGTCGACATGGACTTGCAATCAATCAGGGTCTTGTCCCTCGCCCTAGTAATGGAAAGAATCGTCGATGAATCGAACGACCCTTCCACGGCGTCCCGCTGACCGCTTCCGAGCGAGGGGCAAACCCGAATGAATCACTCTCCAATCAGCACCCAACGCTTCGTCTCGGCATCGCGCTGGAAGTTCTCGCCGTGGAAGAGGCACTGGTACATCACGTTCTTAAACTTGCCAGCCTTCGACTTATAGCCGGTGGCCTCCACTGCGGCGATCAACTCGTCAATCGTGAGTCCCTTCTTAGCCTTCAGCAGTTCCTCACGAACAACTCCCTTGAGCGAGACCTTGTTGCGGGCACGCGGACCGCGACGCCCCTTGTTCTTCGAACCCTTGGGACGCCCCCGCAGACGTGGGGCAGCTCCTTCGACGTCCGGAGCATCTCCACCAGTCAAGCCTAGGATTTGAACGTCCAGGCTGCTCAATTCGAGACGCAGTTTGTCTCGCTTCCCCGCCAAGTCTTCGAGCTTCGACCTCTTGGCGAGCAACAACTTTTCCAATTGTGACACTGTCAAATCACGCAATGCAGACGCTTTAGCCATTGATCCCCTGACTCCACTCTTAGAGTTGATTTAGGAATTGCTTCCTCGGCCCCCGTACATACGTTACGAACTACTTCTCGGGATGACAAGTCGTCGAGGATTGAGAATTCAATATTCTCAAATGCCGCGCCCCGATTTCTGAGCGAGCTAATTTGAACCCAGATACTACGACAACCGTCAAACGGATGAGGCGACGACCCCTAAAAACCGCTCGCCTCGTTGTTCAGAAGCATTCAGGCGACATCCTGATCCTGTGTGAGGCCCCGGTCACCGGGAGTCCCCTGAAACTCTGGCATGCTGACATGCCCCACTGCCGACACGCCATCCCGAGTTAACACCTTCCACACGGTCAAGACCAGGATCCAAATATCCCGCCTGAAGGACACTTGCTCCACATACTCCACGTCTAATGAAAACTTATCCTCCCATGACAGTGTGTTCCTGCCATGGACCTGGGCCCAGCCTGTAATCCCCGGGCGTAGTTCGTGTCTTCGCCACTGTTCGGGCGTATACAACGGCACGTACCGCATCAGTAAAGGACGCGGTCCCACCAGGCTCATTTCACCACGGATGACATTCCACAACTCGGGTAATTCATCCACACTCGTAGCCCGCAAAAATCGACCCAGACGGGTCAAACGCAACTCGTCCGATAGCAGCTCCCCACTCGCATCGCGTGCATCGGTCATGGTGCGAAACTTCACCATTCGAAAAGGATGCCCACGGAGTCCAGGACGCTCCTGTGTAAAGAGCACAGGACTGCCCAGTCTCCAACGAATCAGCAGGGCCAGACTCGCCAACATGGGAGCCAACAGGACCGCGAAAGGTATTGCGATGGCCAGGTCGATGAGACGCTTGCCGGTATTGCGGTAAAACATGGACAAGGTTGAGGGTTGAGGGTTGAGGGTTGAGGGTTGAGCAGGGAATTCGAACACGAAGGATGCCTAGCCCCACTGGAATTCCTCTTGGGGATTCGACAATCAACGAGCCAGATCGTCCACCTTACGCAGCCTTTCGGACTCGTGGCAGTGGGAGTCTCTTGGCATGCAATTCCGCTTTGTACAACTCGGACAGCGACTTCCAAATCACTTCACGGCGGAAGTCCGCCTGAACTCGCAGTTGAGCCTGCTTCCCGTGACGAGCGAGCAGCAGCGGTTCGAGCAGGTAACGCCGCACAGCCTCCGTCAGTCCGGGCACATCGCCCACGGGGACCAGCGTCCCCGTCTGTCCATTCAGCACAGCATCCACGGTCCCGGTCGCCGCAAAGCCCGCTGTCGGGCGACCACTCGCGGCGGCTTCCAGAGGGACGTTCGGCAGCCCTTCGCGGTGGGAGGGGAAGACCAGGAGATCGAGGGCGGTGTAATACGGAGCGGTGTCGTTGACGAAGCCGGTAATGTGGACACGCGGATGCGACCAAATCTCATCGCGCAGACGGGCGCTGAGCGGGTCGCCGTCTTCAAATCCGCCCACGAGCAGCAGATGCAGGTCGGGCATCTCGGCTGCCAGAGTTTGGTACGTGGCCAGTAGCTCAGCGACGCCCTTGTCCTTCGTCAGTCGACCGACAAACCCGATCACGCGAGCCTCATCAGGAATCCCCATCGAGTGGCGAATGGAGCGGGCCTCCGCGAAGCGGCTCTCGGTGACGGCGAAGCGATCAGCATCCACCCCGTTCGATGACCCGCCGCCCAAGACGATAGTCTTCGTCGCCGAGCCGAGGCGGTGTCGAACGAATTCCTCGCGCAAGCTCGGGCTCACGCACACGACCTTGTCCGCACAGGCTGCGGCGATGCGCTCGGTACTGGTGAGCAGGAGTCGCTTGACTCCCTGAGCGGTCTCCATGCGGAGTCCGCGCAGCGTATAGATCCGGATTGGCACTCGGGCCCAGGTGGCGGCGAGCATACCGAGCAGACCGGCCTTCGGTGTTCCGGCGTTGACGATGTCGGGCTGGATCTTGCGGAACACACGGGTCAGGTGCCGTAACGATGACCAGTCCTGCCAAGGCGTAATCTCCCGAGACATCGGAACCGCTACGTAATCAACCCCCTCTCGGTTCGCAGCTTGTTCCAGATCCGCTCCGGGGGCTGCGATGAGGGTGATGTCGAATCCTTGTTGCTTCAAATAGGCTAACTGCCCGGCCATGAGAACACGGGTGGTGAGAGGATCAGTGGCGAGGCAGGCGATGTGGGGCATTGAAGAGAGGTGAGAGGTGAGAGG
>JANOKO010000113.1:0-1681 GCA_031419335.1 Planctomycetota bacterium | reverse complement strand
CCAGGAAGACCAACCCTGAAGGGGTTGCACACCCGCCCGCCCCGTGTAGAACCCCTTCAGACAACGCCGTGAGGGTTTCTCAGGGATCACGCGCACAAGGCAGCCAGCACTCTTCCGGCCCTCTCCCCCGCGATCGACGTGTTTTTTGCCTGAGCGTTTTGCGGGGGAGAGGGTTGGGGTGAGGGGGCCATATCGCTCGCTCAAGCCCCCTCACCCCGGCCCTCTCCCCCACAGTGGAGTCCTCCCCGAAAGCCGCACCGATTGTGGGGGAGAGGGGGCAGAACCTTGGGAAGCGCCTCGCGCAAATCATTCACGGCGTTGCCCATCCAGGGTTCGTCCCCCGCGAGATCTTCCCCAGGGTGCGAGATCTGCGGTCGCAACCCTGGGCTGTGATGTGTGACCCCTTCGGGGTGCAGAGGTCGCTCGACGTGGAGTGGCTGATCACTTCCCCTTCGGTTGCGGCTCTGCCGTGCTGCGACTTCAATACCTCATTCACACCAGAACACACTAGGGGGCTGATGTCCCCATTTCACGACTCACATGCCCGACCGCCCCCACACTTTTCAGACCACACGCTGGACCCAGGTGATCGCCGCTCGCGGGGATTCCCCCGAGGCGCGGCTGGCCCTGCGCGAACTGTGCGAGACCTACTACGAACCGGTGGCGATGTTCGTCGAGCGTTCACGCACCAGCTTCTCCCAAAGCCCCGATGAGGCCCGCGACCTCACCCACGCGTTCTTCGCCAAGCTGCTCGAAGGTCACAGCCTCGATCACACCGACCGCACCCAAGGCCGATTTCGCAGCTACCTGCTGGGAGCGGTCAAGCACTTTCTGGCCGATCAGCGCGATCGCGAACGGGCCGCCAAGCGAGGCGGAGGGACACAATCGGCACCACTGGCGAACAGAACCGCCAGCGATGAGCTGCGAAGAGACGTCCATGAACCAGTCGATCCGCAAGGGTTCCCCCCCGATGCCTATTTCGACCAGCAATGGGGCCTGGCGATTGTCCAGCAAGCGATGTCGGTCCTGCGTGCCGAAGCGAGCGAGGCCGGTGATCTCGCCCGCTTCGAAGGGCTCCAGCCGTGGCTCGTCACCCCCTCCGGCCACGAGACCGCCCTCGCAGCAGCCCGCTCCTTGAACCTCACCGAGGGAGCCTTCAAGGTCGCCGTCCACCGCCTCCGAAAACGCTACCGCCAACTCGTCCTGGAACGCATCGCCGCCACCGTGGGAGATCCCGCTGAGGCGGCTGAGGAGCTGAATTATCTGGTGACCGTGCTGTCGGCGAAATGAGAGACAGTGAGCCAGACATTGATTGGCATTAAAAGCTCGGTCCCAAGCTCCCGCTTGGCACCGCATATCCCCGAAGCTCCGCTTCGCCCGCGTGCCAGCCCGCTTCTCCTTCGCTCCCGCCCTCCAGAAAAGTTCCGGGCCAAGAGCAGCACGCTCAGCACAGGGGGCATGTCTCCGATGATCGAGAGGTTTGGCACGCGACAAAGCAGAGCTTCGAGGATATTCCGTCCCAA
This sequence comes from Planctomycetota bacterium, assembly GCA_031419335.1. Classification (GTDB taxonomy): domain Bacteria; phylum Planctomycetota; class Planctomycetia; order Planctomycetales; family Planctomycetaceae; genus TH-plancto1. The sequence continues at coordinate 158 of JANOKO010000113.1, read as the reverse complement.
GCAGAGTTTGGGACGGAGGACACAACTGATCTCAAAAACCTGCATAGAAAGTCTGTAACCTCGTTTGAAGAATCCTTCAAGTAGAAGTAGCAGCCCCGGGAGCGGCACGGCGTCAGCCTGCCGAGTCGGGTGATGCCAGAAGACGTATTTCTCCCTCA
>JANOKO010000112.1:0-4006 GCA_031419335.1 Planctomycetota bacterium | reverse complement strand
CAACCGCGATTCCGCCAACGCTTGCCCCATCACCGGTGCCTGCGACGGCAACGACAGCACCGGTGAGCTCGGGTGCTTATTTCAACCTGATGAGTGATCAACCGATTGTGCCTTGGGGCAAGACAGGTGCATGGGATTCGCCATACACAGACCCAGGAGCCGTGCTGCATCACAATGGCAAGTTTCACATGTTGCGCAACGGGTTTACTGGTTGGCCGGCTGCGGTCGACATTGGCTATGTCAGCAGCATTGATGGTGTGACCTGGACAAAAGAGAACGACGACAATCCGGTGCTACGCACGCAGGATGTTCCGTATGCCGGCCTGGCTGCGCTGGCCTCAAGCATGTTGGTGGAACCGGATGGCTCATGGGTTCTGTATTTTTACACATGGGAAAACCGCAGCAACCCAAGCAAGGGCGGGGTGGGTCGCGCCACCGCAAAACAACCAACCGGGCCATGGATCGTCGAGCGGCCTCGCGGAGGCTGGGCTCTTCGTCCTTTGAGAATGCGGTGGCATACAGGAACGGTGTGTCATTCTGCGTTGCGACCCAACCGAACGCCTCGACGGCCAGCAGCTTCTGGCTTTGGTCGTCGGATGATAAGTAACCAATCAGAGGAGCAACCGCGGGCTCCCCCATCCGGGTCAATGCCAGGAATGCTTGATCGCGATTCACTCCTGAGTTGGGGTCCGCAGCCGCCTGGACTAGGCGGGATGCCGCAGGTGCCCCCAGGTGCTGCAAGTCCCGGATCGCCAGATCGGCCTCACGCGGTGAACCGGATAGGTTCTTGAGGACACCGTCCAGGAAGACCGGGTCATTGACTTGTCGAGTACTGGCTGCTTTCAGCCGTTCCAGGAGTTCGGTCGCGGGTGGGTTGAGTTCAGGGAAGCGGGCTAATTGCAGAAACGTGCCCGTTCCGTGCTGGGTTCGGAAGCCGATCAGTGTCGCGTCGTCGGGATTCAGCGCGAGTAAACCCTGAAGGTACTGTTTTGCGGCCTCGGGCCGCGCGATCTTCATCGTGAACAGGACCGCGTCCATGTACTCGTTGGGCGTGGTTGGCTCTTGAATGAGCGGCGAAGCGTCCGTGTTCACGAGGTCGGGGAGAGACTCCGGCGCGGCAGCGTCCTGGCCGATGATCCTTGTGGGATGCACGAGCCATGTGACACACAGGAGAATGAACGCCGTGTTGCGAGGGGAAATCATCCTTGATCTCCGGGGTAAAACCACCAACTGACGAACGCATCCGAAACGGGCGCGGAGAATCAGCGGCGTATTTCGTCCGTTACGGTTCTATCGAGGTCTCCGGACATTCTGCATGAGAGGGGATGCCCCAGGGACCAGATCCACCTCGATCCTGCGGGCGTGTCTCACTACTCCCGCTATGATCCACAAGGATTGCCAAACCGCAGGGAACTCTGTCTGCGGTCATAATTGCCGGTGGAGTTGGCCAGCATGCGCCCGTGAAGAACTGCCACTTGGCTGAGGACTTTAGGGAATCGAGACGTGCAATTCAGGCTTCCACACGGCACCCACAAGTGGCTTCCGTTTGAGAGAGTACTGAAATGTATGGCCAGGCTTTAGGGTTCAGCTCACGGAAGCATTCCACTGCCGTCTGTGCGCTCCGACCATAGTCCGGACGCCCTCGTCCGCACCGCCCGGACCTTGGGGGTCCGGGCGGCGGGAGCTCACACCGAATCGTGGAATGCTCTAGCGAGCCGAAAGTGTGCGAGCCATCACAACAGCCTCATCAACGTTTCGCACGGTCAAGGCCACGGGGCGGTGATCGGAGGCCCTCGTCCACAGATGGCGGCAGCTTGTCACGTCGACCTGCGGACTCACCCAGGCTTGGTCGATCGCCAATACCGGCACCGGGATCGGCCAAGTGGCGCGGTAGCCCTGCCCAGCCAGATCAAAGGCCAGTGAAAATCGCGACCGTAAAGGGGCCAACAACGCCGAGTCCGTCGGTGTATTAAAGTCCCCCAGGACGAGCGTCGATTCGCCGGCCCGCGGATTCACCACTTGAGCCAAGTGGGCCAGTGGTTCACGGCGCGACCAGAAAGGATTGGCCTGGATGTCGACGATGAACACGTTCAGGGTCTGTCCGTGGATGGTCGTCGTGATCTGGCGAGCTCGGCTCCCATCGGGAAATTCATGGACAGTCGAAACGCCTGATTCTCCACGTGTGAGCAGTACGATCCCCGCGCCCAGCAGAGTCACCTTGTACCCCGGGCAGCCCGTTTGCCAGCGCTGTCGATTCTCTTCGGTCCCGACCCCCGCTTCCACCAAGGCCACGACATCCGCATCCCAACTGCGGACCTCGGCGGTGACATCGTTCCAGCCGTGATGAATGCGGCAGGCGTTCCAGAAGACGACTTTGACATCGCGAGATTCACTGCGATCGGGCTGGCCTCTCCAATCGTCGGTCCAGATTCCGACGATCAGTAATGCCGAGCAGATCGCCCATCGAATCGCTCGCTTGTGCTCGTGTCGCTGCAGGACGGTGAGGACCAGGGTCGCCACGACCAACACCTGTAGCGGCATCCCGTAATACAGCACCGACAGTCCGTACACCTGATCTCGCATCAGCCTCGCGATGACTCCCAGAATCACCACACCGTAGAGTCCACGGACACTCCAGCAGTACATGTTATTCCACCAGGAGCGTGCCGGAACGGTTGAGGTGGGCTGAGGCGAATCGTGTTCGAGTCGTGAAGTCATGAAGAGTGTCGAGAAGAAGATCAGCCGATCCCAAGCGCGAGATCCGGTCGCTCCAGTTTTCCCCGAATCTGGTCAAGATCACGGGCAATGTCAGTGATCACCATGTTTTTAGCTGCATACTGCGGCGCAATCGGGGTTTTGCTGAAGTTGGCGATTGTTCCGGCAGAGTTCCCCGAAGAGCGTTGAGATGAGATTCAGCGGTCAAGAGGGCAGCTCGACTACGTCGCCCAGCATACCCCGATATTGGTGTCATCGGCGATACTCGGCGTGAGCCGTGTGAGTTTGATATCATGGTGCCACGGCGGTTCGTTCCGTCCTCGAGACCCTTCATTGAATTCCTTCACGGGACCCCACCGCATGATCACTGTTGGCATGAACTACCACGTCCTTCCTGGGAAACAGCAGGATTTTGAAGACAAGTTTGCGGGGGTCATTGATGCCCTGAAGGCCGCTCCGGGGCATACGAACTCGACCCTCTGGAAGGATGTCGCCGATGATGCTTCGTACCTGATCACGAGTGAGTGGTCCGAAGAGACAGCATTCCAGGAATTCATCCGCAGTGACGCGTTCCGAGCTGTGACGAACTGGGGCAAGGAGCAGATCCTTTCCGGTCGCCCGCAACACAAGGTCTACAAGCACTAGTGCCCCGCCAAGGCTTGAATTGTTGGTTCGCCTCCCTCGGGAGGGCGAGGCTCCTGCCAAGCCGCTCACGCCAGTCAGTGCGTCCCCTGGCTCGCGGCTCAGCAGGAGCTTCGCCCTCCCATGTGGGGCTGGCTCAACTCCCAATCCTAGAGCGTTGACAAGGCACTAGGCGGGTGGCGATTGTCGGTGTGGGATTGTCGACGGATGCCCGTGTCCATGCCGTCCGAACTGCGTGGCCGGACGGCAATACACCACTTGATGAGGTCTCACCATCAACCCCCGGAACCGAGCTTTCCATGCCCCAGGTCATTGACCTTACTTCCGAACTTCTTCAGATCGTCGGCCCAGAGAACCTCCTGTCCGAGGCGGATGAGCGGCTGGTCTATGAGTGCGATGGATATATTGTCGAGAAGCGGGTGCCGGACCTGGTCGTCTTCCCGACCACAGCGGAGCAAGTCGAAGCGATCGTCAAGGTCTGCCGCCAGCACAACGTACCTTTCGTCCCGCGCGGGGCTGGGACGAGCTTGGCGGGTGGGACGCTGGCCGTCGGCGGCGGTGTGATGATCTGCCTGACCAAGATGCGGAAGATCATTGAGGTCAACCTTCGCGATCGGTACGCGATCGTCGAGCCGGGGCTGGTGAATGT
>JANOKO010000111.1:0-4507 GCA_031419335.1 Planctomycetota bacterium | reverse complement strand
GCTGCTCGAAGAGTCGATCCGAATCAGCATGGACGGCAAAGGCCGCGCGATCGACAACGTGATGATCGAACGACTATGGCGAAGCGTGAAGTACGAGGAGATCTACCTCAAGTCGTACGCGAGCGGAGCCGATTGCTATGAAGGATTGAAGGCGTATTTCCACTACTACACCCACGAACGTCCCCACCAAGGCCTGAACAATCAGACCCCCTGGGAAGCCTTCCAAACCGTTCTCTGAGACCGCCCTCGCCGACCATCTAAGCAATGCCGCCCCGTGGTCCAAAAAACGGGGTCCACTTCAGAGTGATTTGGAAAAGCCGGGTGAGGAGTGAGCGGGGTCGCACCGGTTGACCCGCTCTGGGGTCTACCGGTATGCCAGCGGCACCAGAGGTTCTGGTCTGCTCCCCAAATCCTGATCCATGTGGTATGAGAGTCTATCCCCTGAATGGTCCGCGAAGCGGGTCTTGGAAAGGCTCTGATGATGACAACACCACCAGTTGTAGCGGGCGGGACGGTTCCGCCTGTATCGGCATCCCCGGCTCCCTAAAGCTGTGCCTGCCAGCGAAAGGCCAACGCAGCAAGCGGCACACGCCGGAGCAGATTGTGGCGAAGCCGCTGGGCAAGTGGACACCGTCAGGGAGAATTGGCTTCTCATCGCTCAATGGAACCTCGCAGGTGAGCGCCATGACGAGTTGTGGCCAGCGGTACGCTACTCATGCACCATCTTGAGCCGCTCCTGGCGGTCAAACTCCACCAGGGCTTCGATCATCTCGTCGATCTCGCCCATCATGAACGCATCGAGTTTATAGATCGTCAGGCCGATGCGATGGTCGGTAACCCGGGCTTGTGGAAAGTTGTAGGTACGGATGCGTTCGCTGCGGTCGCCGGAGCCGATCAGTGTGCGGCGGACCGAGGCGCGGGCCTCCTGCTCCTTGCGGCGGGTCTCATCGAACAGTCGGCTGCGCAGCACTCGCATGGCTTGAGCCTTGTTCTTGTGCTGGCTCTTTTCGTCTTGGCACTTCACGACGAGTCCCGAGGGGATGTGCGTGATGCGTACGGCGCTTTCTGTCTTATTGACCTTTTGCCCGCCGGGGCCACCAGCGCGCATCGTGTCGATTCGCAAGTCTTCATCACGGATCACGATTTCGACTTCCGACACTTCCGGAAGAACAGCCACCGTCGCGGCACTGGTATGGATGCGGCCCTGAGATTCGGTTTCAGGAACACGCTGCACGCGATGCCCACCGCTTTCGAACTGCATCCGATGAAAGGCCCCCTCACCCGACACCGAGAACACGATTTCCTTATATCCTCCCATTTCCCCTTCGGCGATTTCCATGATTTCCATGGCCCAGCCTCGCATGGCGATGTACTTCGTGTACATCTCGAACAGGTTGCCCGCGAACAGGGCCGCCTCATCGCCACCGGTCCCCGCCCGGATTTCCATCATCAGTCCGCCACGTGTGATCGAGTCTCCCGCAGTGACCAAATCTTCCAACTCGGTGTTATGGAGAGTCCGCTGGGCGGTCAGTTCGTTGACCTCCGCCTGGGCATAATCTCGTGTTTCGTTGTCGGTCGCTTCGTTCAGGAACTCCGTCGCGGCTGCGAGGTCGGACTCCAATTTGATGAAGTTCCGCACCGACTCGGCGATCTTGCGCAGTCCGCCGTACTCGCGCTGGACTTCCACAGACTTCGTCGGGTTCGCGAGAACCGCCGGGTCTTGCAGCTGGCGTTCGAGTTCCTCGAACCGATCGAGCTTGAGTTGCAGGCTGGGGTACATGGGAGATCAGACGAGAGAAGTGAGTGGAGAGACGAGAGCCAGCGGGAGAAGACGACACGAGGAAGGATCTGTCTGGCTCTGATCTCTCGTCTCTGATATCTCCCAACGAACAACCCGCGCGGGCACCATGTCCCGGCGGGTCGATCGAAATTCAGAATTGAGGCAGCTACTTGCCGGGTTCGCCCTTGGGGGCCATGCCGTACTTCTTCTGGAATTTCTCCACGCGACCGGCAGCATCGATAAACTTCATCTTGCCGGTGAAGAAGGGGTGGCTGGCCGAACTGATATCGACCGAGATTTGCGGGTACTCGTTCCCGTCTTCCCACTTGACCTTGTCCTTGGAGGACATCGTGGAGCGGGTGAGGAACTTGACTCCCGAACCGACATCGTGGAACACGACGGGGTGGTAGTCGGGATGGATGCCTTCTTTCATGATTCACCTTCGAATGGCGACCTGCTCAACTCGAACTCGTTCGAGGTGGCAGGCACACGTGCGTGATTTTGAGAGCGCGGAAGTGTAATGCCGGGTGGGCCTTGAAGCAAACCGGCGTCACCGAATTCCACAGAAACGTGATCCTGTTCGAACTTGCTGTCCATGGGTTGGCCGAGGTTTCACGGCTGTTTGGACGACGAGAGCCTTGCGACGAGGATACGGATCTCCAATACTCCACAGACGTTGTGTCGAGCCGCTCTCCAAGAAGCCGATTGCCATGAACAAAACCTCCCAACTGATAATGGTGTGGGCATCAATTCTCTTGTTGGTTGGCGGAGAGGTGCCTCTCAACTCCGCAGAGCCGCCCGACCGGAAATTCGCTGACACGGATATCGTTCACTCCCAGCCGAGTTTCCAGCTTTGGAACGATCAGGTCACACTCTCGGTCACGGAAATCGGCGGACACATGGCCCCTGTCCGATTCTTCCACGACTCCACAGATCCGATCGAGCCGTACTACATCAGCCCGTGGCAGGACGAGCCGAAGACCGAGATGCCTGCCCCGGTTCTGAACTCCCTGCGCGGTGACTTCTTTTGTATGCCGTTCGGAGGAAACGCCGAAGCAGTCAACGGCGAAAACCACCCGCCCCATGGCGAGATCGCTGGAGCCCCATGGCAGGCCACCGTCCCCCATGAGGAAGGCGATGTCATCACCCTCACCATGGAGTTCCAGACCCAGATCCGCCCCGGCAAGGTGACGAAGCAACTCTCGCTCCACAAGGGGCACAATGTCGTGTACTCCAAGCACACCATTGAAGGGTTCGCTGGCCGCGTCCCGCTCGGCCATCACGCCACTCTGGCCATGCCCGAGAAGGAGGGAAGCGTGCATCTCGCCAGCAGCCAGATCCGGTTCGGTATGACCTGCCCCGGTGTCTTCAGCGATCCCGCGAAACGCGAGTACCAGGCCCTCCAGCCAGGGGTCCAGTGGACCGATCTGACCCAGGTGCCCGTGCTGGCCAAGGATGCTCCCGATGCAGATCTGTCTCAATTGCCGGGGCGGTATGGATTCGCCGATCTGGTCCAACTTGTGAACGATCCGGCTGGGGATGACCCAGCCTGGATGACGGCGACCTATCCCGAAACGGGCTACGTCTGGTTCTCGCTCAAAGACCCCCGGGTGCTGGCGAGCACGGTTCTATGGATGGAGAACCACGGTCGTCACGGCCACCCCTGGAATGGCCGGAATCACTGCCTCGGACTCGAAGACGTTACGAGCCACTTCGCCGATGGTTTGGCTCCGTCAATCGCCGATAATGCTCTCTCCCAGCAGGGTGTGCCGACGACTGTCGAACTCAAAGCAAACCAGCCCACGGTTGTCAACTACATCCAAGGCGTAGCCCGCATCCACGCTGGCTTCGACCGCGTGAAGGCGATCGAATTTGGAACCAACACCATGACGCTCGTGTCACCGGATGGGAAGCGGGTGAATGTGCCGGTGATACATCAGTTCCTAAAGACCGGAAACCTGAACTGAGTCCGAGCTGCGATCGCATTCAGGCACGAGTGGGGTGAGTCGCAGTCGCGAAGCGGACGAGTTTCGTTGGAAACCCACCCAGCCAAGGACGCTGAACGATCCACAGCTGTTCTCGTGCTTGCAGGTTGCCAAACCGGCAACCTGAGCTACCCAGCGTACTTTGATTCTCTCGTTCTATGTGACTGATCACCAGAAATATTTCGGAATGACCCGTTGACATCCTGAATCGCATGGATACGCTGGCGTTTAAGCGGAAGGGGAGCGGCCAACTGGGCGAAGCTGGCCGAGGAACTCGATGCCATCGTCTGCATTAAACCGCACCGGTTCGGTGCCATGTCGACTCCCGAGCGAACAGGCGGAGTTGCAGGGGATGGACTTTGATCTCGGACTGCTCGGGTTCGACCAGGACGAGATGGCCAAGCTGTTCGATCCCTATGGGCAGCAGGGGCTATGCGATCCCGACGAGATCCCCGCCCCCAGTCCGATGTCCCCCTACTCCTCCACGGCCTTCGTGACCCGCGAGATCAACATCAGAACTCCCCAACAATCTCGCCGCCTTGCACAGTCGCAAGTGACCAGTAAGCGAAGATGTCTATGTTCTCTGACACGAAGCGGACGCTGCCATCAGCCAATGCAAAGTGTCCGCCTCCGATGTGGCGGCTCATGAAGCCGTTGTTGTTTTCCCAATCGTCTCGGTTGTTGTGAATTCGCCCAAAGTTGAATGGGATCGCACAGGTCGCAGACGCATGGTTGGAGTGAA
>JANOKO010000110.1:0-4048 GCA_031419335.1 Planctomycetota bacterium | reverse complement strand
CAATCGCCGGAGCGGGCAGTTTCCCACTAGGCGGCATCTTGGTGTCGCCGCTGTACCGGATCGCCTCGATCAAAAGGCTTTGCTCGGGTTCCCCCACGACGATCACGGGCCCATTCTCGCCGCCCAGGAGCATCCCTTGGGCAGAGTCGAGCCGCAGTCTCATCTCCTGCTTCTTGGCCCCATGGCAGGACTGGCAGTGTTCCACAAGAATCGGTCGGATTTCACGTTCAAAAAACTCAACTGCTGCCGGGTCGATCGGCGTTGGGATGTTCTGCGCTGAGACCAAACTGCTTGAACACCAGTTCAATGCCCATAAGAGAATAACAGCAATGAGCAGTCGTCGCTTCATCATAAGAAGTCGTTCGATTCCCTCGGGCCGATGGTTCTGTTTGGCTCTTTCCAGCGGGGGCGTACCCATGCCATGCGACTATACCCCACATGGCGCTGAATGAGGCGTATCGGCGAGCGGGGCGTCTGACTCTGGTTCCGTGGCGAATCCCAGAAGCACCATCCGGTTCACGCCGGACGCTCGCCGGATTGTTTCATTCTGCCCCGCGTCAAGTTGAATTCATCATCACCTGAGCTGGGTTAATGGCTTGGTATTTCCCCTTGTTGGCGGTGATCTCGAATGCCTCAGCGACCGACTCAATCCCGTGCAGGACATGCGTGATCGTCGGCTTCAAGTTGACTCGTCCGCTGGCGACAAGGCGGACCGTGTGTTCCAAGTGAGCCTGCGTACTGATGTCGGGGAACAGGTATCGCAAGCTCCGTTCGCGGAGCAGATCGACATCGAGTTCCAGTGGACTGCCGAACCAGGAGACGCCGATGACTTTGCCGCCCGAGCGGGCCGCGTCAATGGCTTGACGCAAGGTTTGCGTCCCCGCGAGGCCCTGCTTGGGGCTGCCACCCGCACACTCGAAGACCACATCCGCTCCGTTCCCATCGGTGAGTTCACGGATGACCTCCACAACATCGCACGTCTTGGCGTTCAAGGCAAAGTCAGCCCCGAGTTGCTTCGACATCTGGCACGATTCATCGCGGACATCGACCGTGATGATCCGCCCTGCCCCGCTGATCCGGGCGATTTGTAGGCACTCCAGCCCCATGCTCCCCTGGCCGAAGATGACGACCGAATCTCCTATCTGAATCGAAGCCGTCTCCACGGCGGCCACGCTATCGCTGAGCGATTGCAGGCAGGCCCCTTCGCTGTCGGAGATGGCATCGTCGACTCGGACCAGAGCGATCTCCGGCAGCATCGCGACCTCGCTGAAACAGCCCGGCTGGTCGAAGCCGATCACGGGGCCTTTGCGGCACAGGGAACTCCGCTCCGAGAGACACAGCGGGCACTTCTCACACGGAAGTTTCGCCCGCGCCGCCACGCGATCACCGACTCGAAAACGAGTCACCCCCGGAGCGACCTCGATGATCCGGGCACAGAACTCGTGGCCGAAGAGCTGGATCGGGCCATCCGCCTCCATCCGCCGCTTCACGCGATCATACGCCAACGTCCGAATCCCGAAGGCCAGTTGAGCTTCGGTCACGCTGGGCTGGACACAGAGAGGCTCGACGAGCACATGCCGAGGTTGCAACGTTGGGAGTGAGACTTCTTCCAAACGAAAATCGCCGAAGCCGTAGAATTGCCAAGCTCGCATGGGGTTGGTCCGTTCAGGGTGTCCAAAGTCGAGAGCCATTCGTCAGAATTCTTACGAATTCTGCTACAGCCTCGTGAACTTTTGCAGGCTGTGGCACATCGGATCGACGAGCCCCCGATTGCCGCCCGCCGACATGACGACCTCGGCGAGGTAGACATCGCCGTGCTGGTCGACGCAGATGTCATGCGGGGCGAAGAAGTCGCCGGGGGCTGTGGGGTTTTCTCCTCCGCCCCAGCGGGCCAGCAATTCACCACTCGGAGTAAACACGCTGACCCGTCCTCCAGTCGCATCGGGTGTCGGTGCGGTGGTGCCGGGCCACATGCCGGCTCGGTAGCCGAGTTCCGCGACGTAGAGATTCCCCGTCGCATCGAAGGCCACCTGGCAGGGGCGGGCAATGTCGGTCCGTTCGCCGAGGTAGCGACCGTCTTGAGAAAAGAGTTGGAGGCGGCTGTTCTCGCGGTCGGCGACGAAGACGGTCCCGTCGCGGTCAATCGCGATCCCATGCGGGACATGGAACTGCCCGGCCCCACTGCCCGGTTCGCCCCATGACAGCAGCAACTGGCCATCGGGCGAGAACTTGTGGACGCGAGCGTTGCCGTAGCCGTCCGTCACAAAAATCTCACCCGACGCCGACAACGCCACATTCGTCGGAAAGTAGAACGGCTCGCCCGCATGGCGGATCGTGCGGTAGTCGATGCTGGTCGCCCCGGTATTCGAGGGCTTCCCACTCGTCCCCAGCGAGAGGAGCAGCTTCCCCTCGGGCGTGAACTTCTTCACCGTATGGTCGAGGTCGTCGGTGCAGTAGACCATGTCGTCTGGACCGATCGTGATCCCATGCGGGCGAGCGAACACTCTTTCGCCCCACGAGGTCACAAACGATCCATCCCGGTTGAACACCAGCATCGGGTGCTCGCCGCGATTGAAGACGAAGACTCGATCGCGCGAGTCGGTCGCGATGGCGGTCACTTCGTTCCAAGTCCAGCCCTCGGGGACTTGAGCCCAGCGGTCATTGGCGTCGTACTGGAAACCATTCATGCGAGGAGATCCTCCTCTTCGATCAGAGCCAATTCATCGGGCGGCTCGGGCAGCATCCACGCAAACGCCGCAGCCGGAAGGAACAGGAACGCGGAATAGAGCAACGCCATGCGATGGTCCCCGACCTTGGAAAACATCCCAAAGAACACCGTCCCCACCCCGGCCATGATGCGGCCAAAGTTGTAGCAAAACCCTGCCCCCGTCGTCCGCAGCAGCGTCGGAAAGAGTGGCGGCAGATACATCGTGAAGAGCGCGAACGCTCCCTGGCACAACCCAATGGCAGCAATCCCGTACCACAGTTCATGGCGATCACGCGACTGGGAATAAGTCACATACATCGTCATGAAGTAGGCAAAGAACAACACGGCAATCGCCGTTCGGTATTTGACCCACTTGGCGATGAATCCCGCGATGAAGTTCCCCGCAATCGAAGTCAGCATCAGCAACCACAACATTCGGCTGGCGAACTGCGTCCGCTCTTCTTCCGTCCACGAACTTAACTCGGGCAAGTTTCGCAGATGCTGACTGTGCCAGAACATAAAGGCCCAATGAGCGGTCAGCGAAAACGTACACACGGTCAACGTCAAGATCGTGGTCCGCCGGACTGGACCGCGAAACAGGTCCAAGAAGCCCGGCTGCGCCTCCGATGACTCTCGCTTGGCGGCATGCCACTCTTCCGGTTCCGGGACAGCCTTTCGAATCCAAAGCACAATCAGCGCTGGCAGGATGCCCACCAGGAACACGGTCTTCTTGGGATAATCGGCCAGAAGGAACGTAGCCAACCCCGCCAGCATGAAACCGAGGTTGACCGCTGTCTGGAGCACAGCCGCCATCCACGGTCGCCACTTGCGGGGCCAAGTCTCCGACAGCAAAGCCGCTCCCACCGCCCACTCGCCACCAATCCCCAGCGCCGCCAGGAACCGGAAGATCAACAGATGCCACCACGTCTGGGCAAAGTACGACAACCCCGTGAAGCCCGCATAGGTCAGAATCGTCAGCACCAGAGCGCGGCTCCGCCCCAGCCGATCGGCGATCCGCCCAAAGAAACTCCCGCCGAGCGCCCACCCGATCAGAAAGGCAGCCTGAATCAAGGAGCTGTAGTAACCGACTTGCGGATCTTTCTCATGCGTATGCAGCAATTCGGCGACGAACGGGGCGGCAACGATGACATACAGTTGAATATCAAGTCCATCGAACAACCACCCCAGCCAGGCGGCGAGTCCCGACTTGACCTGCTGCGGCGAGAGATCGCTCAGTCGCGTGACCTCTCGTGTGGCAGCTTCAGTGGGTTTGGACTCAGGTGTCAGACTCATGCCAGATGTCCTTCGATCACTCGCGATTCAACCCGCACGAATTTACGG
>JANOKO010000109.1:0-1044 GCA_031419335.1 Planctomycetota bacterium | reverse complement strand
GACGGTGGTGGAGGTGACTGAGCAAAGATGGCTTCGCTACGGAATCCGATCATCGAGAGCGAGAGTACCAGGAACCTAGCGGAATCAGAACGTGAGTGCCACACGATGATCTCTCCTCTTTCCCTGGGAGCCGACTTGCGGAGGGCAAAGCGGAACACCAATGGGATGGAAGGCGAGCTTACGCCGATCCACCCAAGGCGTCAAACCGACGGTGGCGGGGCACGCCCATGAACCACACCGCGGATTCATCCGCAGACAGCTTTCAACACAGTTCACTCAGTGCAGTACCACGCAACCCCTGGGGAGCGGCCGCAGCCAGTGATCCTTGAGCCTGAACTCAAGTTGAACACATGTGTGGAGGACAGCCCACTCCAAGCGACAGGCAGGGTCAATGGTCCAGGCTTACCTCGTTGGCTGGGCTGGCTTGAGTTTCGGTGAGGTCTTCCACAATTTCACGGGGATCGCGTTCGGTTGCGGCAATCCCGGTGTACTGCGACCGTGGACGACGAATTGCTCCAGCAACAGAGTCAAGCGGGTGACCTGCTCCGGGTTCTGATCGACGAGGTTCGTCTGCTCACCGATATCATTCGCAAGGTCGAACAGCTGGACCGGCGGGGCGTCCTTCGGTTCTTTGCCCGGAGACGGCTGGCTCCAGCCGCCCGAACCCGGACAGAGGGCCAGCTTCCACTGACCATCGCGAATCGCGAACGACCCGTTCACCGAATGATGCACGACCGCCGGTCGCCTCGGTCGGTCGGCAGATCCACGCAGCGCGGGGAGGAAGCTCACGCTGTCCTCCGCAGCGGTGTCGGGGAGTTTGGTGCCGGTGATGTCCGCACACGTGGCCATCAAATCAGCGAGGCAGATCGTGTCGTCGCACTGCGAGGCCGAAGCGATCTGGCCCTTCCACCTCGCCAGAAACGGGACGCGGTGGCCCCCCTCGTAGATGTCGGCCTTCGTGCCTCGGAAGTGGTAGCTGGGGTTGTGACCGAGCGGCTTCAGTTCCGGGAAGTCAGCCTGCGGGGAGCAGCCGTTGTCGCTGGT